>OMUD01000091.1 GCA_900314125.1 uncultured Prevotellaceae bacterium
TTGAAAACATTTGGCTTCGCCGAATATTATCACTACATTTGCAATGGAATGGCGGAAAAAAGATGAAGAACTCTTATTATAATGAGATTGTGAATTTGCTGATGGAGCACCCAGATGGTGTTCCTGTGCGTAAGATTGCCCGCCAGATCTATAACACCGACGTGAACCTTTTCGACCCCGATTCGGCAGGGAAGTTCCGTGGCATCCATTTGTCTGTTCAGCGTTTTTTGTGGTCGCAGAGCCGAAAACAGCGTTCGCCGTTTGAGCGTAAGAAATGGGGCACTTATGCGCTGAAGAAGAGGTTTGTCTTTCAACTGGAATTGGAATTTGAGGACTGGGAGGACGAAGACATCGTGATTGAACGGCCAGAAAAGAAGCGAGTCGCAACCGATAAAGATCTCATGCAGGACATCTTTGCCGGCTTGCTGTTCTGACAATCTTCAATCCTGGGAGGCAAATGAGTTTTTGTTTGAAATGTGAACATCTTTGGCTCCTTTTTTCTATGCGGATTGGGACAGTTTCAAAAAGTTGACCGAAACGACTAAATACTTATAAGCAATGAAAACAATACAAGCATTTTTACAGATGGGCTTACTGGCACTTGGCCTGTTCACGTTCTCTTGTACGAATCCCAATAGTCAGAAACCAGCAGATGCTTCTGCCCTTGTGAAGGATTCTACATTGAGGGACACTGCTGAAGTTATACAGGAGGATGAGCCGTCACTTCCTGTTACACCTGAAAAGCTGATGCAACTTTCCAAGCATTTGCTCGAAGCCGTGGATGAGGGTGCAGATGAGAAAGTGGAAGGCATTGTGTCTGAGATGATGGAAGGCACGGGGCTTGAGCGGATTCTGTATGATTCCCCAAGTGATATGTTTTTCGGCAGAGACGTGGAACTTACAGAGGGAGAGAGCGGCTTCTATTATAAATTCAAGTCGGACGACGGATTTGTGGTCCGCACTGCTTGTCAGGGAAACGTGATTTGTGAAGCCGCATTCAAAAATAAAGCCTATCAAAAGCCGTTTGAACAAGGAATTCAGAAGCTCCATTTCGTAATGCCTGCCTACGAGGAGAAGCCTGAGAATATCCACTATGTGGAGATAGGTGGCATCGACGACTTCATTGTCGCACCCGATGCTGGTGACGGCGTGATTCTGGTCTCTTACATCGCCAACAACTATGAGGAACCCACTTATATTGATGCTCAGTCGATCATCAATTTGACGTCCATGAAGGCCTCGGATGCAGAGATTGTGCCTCAGTCGAGAGAATATCAGTTGGTGAAAGGAAATGCAGGCAAGGGCGGCGAACTGCTCTACACGCTGAACTGCAAGCTGACTTCCAATTCAGACTCCGACACTGGTTTCAATGTGGAGCGCACCGACGAGTATAGCATTTATTCAGTGTTAAAGCTGATTGTCGATGGCGACAAGGTGATGGAAGCATGGGTTGAGAATTATTTCGACGATATGGACAATTATGCCGAGGAATTGGCGAGGGCAGGTTTTGAGTATGTGGGCGATACCGATGGCCCTCGAACGTTCAAGCATAAGGATGGTCGTATTGCGTGTGTGGAGCAGGTTGAAAACAATGGTGTGAGAGCTCAAATCGTAAAAAAGTGAAATAATACAGAATGTTTTTGCAGTGTGTACGAAAACACATGTTTTATAACATGATTTTTCGTTATCCAAAGATAAATCTTTGCACTACCTTTGCAGTATCCTAAAAACAATCTTTTTACCTTAAAAAAATTAATACTTATTGAGAATAAGAGGTGCTTGTGAAAGTACCTCTTTTTTTATCGTGTAGCGCCCATGCTTCACATGGTTCTATAAACAGGGTCTGCAATATGCGAGAAGAGCCGCGTGAGCAGGATGAGTGTGGCTGTTGTTTTTATTCCACATATTTATTGAATGGTAAATTCTTTGTTTCACAAAAAAATGCTAACTTTGCCATTGTGGAGCCAGATGGGCGCAAGCTGACGATTCGTCCATCCGAAAATATGATTAGAACCATCCTTAACAATTTTCTGCTTATGGAAAACTATGGATATTCACGGATGAATGGTAGGAATGGCCGTTTTGAGAACCGCTTCGCTCCGAGATCGTCGGGCGGCAGCCAATGGAATGGCCGTTATGGCACTTTCAGCGGTTCGGAACAATTCCGGACGGCAGGAGGGCGTGACACTAATGGCTACGACGTGATTGGCTATTCCACTTATCCAGAGGACCTGCGCAAGAAACGTCGGCGCAAGATTGTCTTCTGGGGTGTGCTCATCAGTGTGGCGCTGAGCTATGGCTATTATAAAATCACCGGATGGACTAGTAAGTCTTCGGAACAACAAGATTCAGCAGCCTTAGAATTGCTTGAGACTGATGAGCCTTCAAAATCTGACGGCATGGCTACCCTCGGAGATGACGAAGATTATTTGTCGGAATCAGAATCGGACGATGAGGACCTCTACGACGATGATGATTATCTGTCGGAAAACGGATTGGATGATGAGGATGAAGACGCAAATGCAGTTTCATCTGGCAGGAGAACGGAAGGGAATGCATCCCGCAGTGAGAACTCCACTGTCAGCACACTTTCGGGTGTTGATATAGATGAGGTGATAAGAGAAGCGGAAAAAGCCAGCCGAGAGGCAGTCGAAGCAGCCGGAGTGGCAAGTCGTGAGGCCTTGGAGGCTGTTAAGGGTGCGAGGAGTGAGACAGCCAAGACTGTGGAGAAGGCAAAACGTGAGACGGCAAAGGCTATAGGAAAAGTGATGAAACCTTCTGGTATCGCAAAGCCCGTTGTCCCTCCACCTCCCGTTACACCTCCACCTCCTGTTACAGCACCTGCTCCTGTGACACCACCAGCCCCCGTTGTGCCACCAGCTCCTGTGAAGGCCCCCAAATCTGTCCGCTCGTCAGGAGTGGGCAGAAATTACCATTCTGTTTCGACGGATGAGCTTGACCGTGAGATTCATGCTGATGCGGTGAAGGAAGCTCGTCGCAAAGGTTTGAGTACGTCAGGCAGCACCTCGGACATCTACGACCGAATCATTCATGACGATGCGGTGAAGGAAGCCCGCCGCATGGGCGTGAGCACGTCAGGCAGCACCTCCGACATTTATGACCGAATTATTCAAAAAGAAATGAAAAATATGAAATGGTGATGCCACGGCACACCGCTATTCCTATGACAGACCATCAGATATCACCTCAACGCCACGCCAACATGGCAGCCATCCACGGCAAGGACACCAAACCAGAGAAGATGGTGAGGAGTTATCTCTGGAGCCATGGCTTCCGCTATCGGCTCAACGATCCCCGTTTGCCAGGGAAGCCTGATGTAGTGCTCCGAAAATATCATACTTGTGTGTTTGTCAATGGGTGTTTCTGGCATGGTCATGAAGGGTGTCGGTTCTATCGTGTCCCGAAAACGAACACACCATTTTGGGAGGAGAAAGTGAGACGCAACAAGGAACGTGACCTCAAGGTGCGTCATCAACTCACAGCTTTGGGCTGGAACTGCATCGTGGTGTGGGAATGCGAGCTCAAACCTAAAGTCCGTGAGCGCACGCTCGAGTCTCTGGCTTTCACGCTCAACAGCATATTTCTTCAAGAACAACGAGTAAAGAAACCTTATTCCATCCAGGATGACCAGCCACTTATGGCGGCAGAGGAATAGCTCTCGGGCTTTTGATGGGATGAGGGTTCTGGGAGTTATGGGGGGAATAGGATTTATGAGAAATATTGGAGTTGGATGAATGGGAGAAAAAGTGTAACTTTGCGATGAGAAGTTCAGAAAACTAGATGGAGGACCGACGCATGAAAGTGATACATGTTGACATGGACCAGTTTTATGCTGCCGTGGAGCAGCACGACCGTCCAGAACTGAAAGGCAAGCCCATCGCGGTGGGTCATGATGCGGAGCGCGGCGTGGTTGCTACGGCAAGCTACGAGGCGCGCCGCTTCGGTGTGCATTCGGCTCAGTCGATTCAGGTGGCAAAGCGTCTGTGCCCGCAGTTGATAATCGTGGAGCCTCATTTCCAACGCTACAAGGAGGTGTCGGCCGTGCTCCACGGAATTTTTCATGACTACACGGACCTGATTGAGCCGATTTCGCTCGACGAAGCATTCCTGGATGTGACGGACAACAAGCGGGGGATGGTGATGGGTGTGGACATCGCCCGTGAAATCAAACAGCGTATTTATTCCTCCACGGGACTGACGGCTTCTGCTGGAGTGAGCTATTGCAAGTTCCTGGCTAAGATTGCTTCTGACTGGCGCAAGCCTGATGGGCTGACGGTGATTCATCCCGACCGTGCGCTCGATTTCATTGCCCGGTTGAAGGTGGAGAAGATATGGGGAGTGGGGGAGAAGACTGCAGAGAAGATGCATCGCATGGGCATTTTCACGGGTGCCGACCTCCGCGCTCAGCCGTTGGAGTTTCTCACCCGTGAGTTTGGCAAGATGGGGCGTGTGTTCCATGACTTCTCGTTGGGGATTGACCCTCGCCCTGTGGTGTCGGAGTGGGAGCGTAAGTCGGTGAGCTGTGAGCGTACTTTCGCTGTTGATATCCGTGAGAATTCAGCAGCTGATGAGGAGTTGATACACACGGTTGAAGAATTGGAACGGCGCATCACGAAAAACGAGTTTGCTGGCCATACCCTCACGCTGAAAGTGAAGTTTCAGGATTTTCAGCAGATCACCCGCAGCATCACAGTGGATGAGGTTTTGCGAACGGGAGAGGATATTCTTCCCCTGGCCCGTCAGTTGCTGGAGCAGGTCGAGTTTGGTTCCCATCCCATCCGTCTGATGGGTCTTGGGGTGTCGAATCAGCGGACGGACTTACCCGACGACAAACCTCGCTGGGTGCAGTTGGAATTGCCGTTTGAATATTAGGTGTGTTTTGTGTGATAGTTCATCCGGACAGAAGGCATCGCTTGGTGGAATTGGGGAGAATGCTATCGTGAAAGAGACTGGTGCGTTTTTCGCCATGCTTGTGCGCGGACATGAAAGTTGCGTTGCAGGCATTCTTTGTATAGCCATGGCTCACAGCTGTGGATGTCGCCCACGTTGATGAAGTTGCGGAAAGGCTTGTATTCTGATCCGCTGTAGCCTGACACCACCAGCACGTGGTGGGTGAGGGAGAGGCTGACGGTGATGGTGTCATGGAGCAAGGCAGGAGTGTTGTCGGTGTGCCAGTTCACGGGGTTGATGCCGAAGCATGTGGCAGAGACGACGGGTTTCACATATTTTACGTCCTTCACGGTGTTGTAGCAGATGGTCACTCCTGTGTCGCTCTCTCCTTGGGCGGGTTTGATGTGGCTGCACGAGGCAGTGTCTTCTGGTGTCACTTTAAACCCCATCACGTAAGCAGCTGCCAACTGTTGGTAAGTGCTGTCACTCATGTGTTTCAGCAGCTCCACAACAGCTTGTCCTCCCTGACTGAATCCTGCGATGATGAGTGGTCGGCTGGGGTCCCGTTGCTGGATGAAATGGTCGAAAGCATTGCATACATCGCCCATGGAGATTCGCGTGCGGCGGTGGATGGTGTCCTCGTTCTGGGTGATCCATCCGTCGATGGTCATGTGTCGGTAGAACGGTGCGAAGAATCGGTTGCCCGGCGCCATGTAATCTGCCACCCCATTGATCTCGATACCCATCCGTTGACGGTGCACAGGATTGTGGACGTCGGCATAGTGGCAGATGGTGCTGTCGTTTGTCATCCAATCTTGTTCCCATGTTGACACCACATAGAACACGTCGGCTCCGGTGCCCTCTTGGTCGTTATCCCTGATTGTCCACATGTTTGGATCATTGTAGTCGGGCGGCAGAGGAATGTGGGCAAGTTCGTGGTTTTGCTTGTGCCCCATGATCTTTGCTTGTGGCTTTTTGTCCTGCAGGGCAGTCTGGGTATGGCATGAGAAAAGGGTTGCGGCGCCAAATACGGTGGCAATGATCCAGTTGTATGCAGTTCGTTTCATGAATGTTTGAATTTGATTGGGTAAAACATATTCGCATGGCTTTTGCCAAATCAAAAGCAAAGTTACAGTTTTTATCGTTACATGTTGTGGAATACAATATAAAAAGTATTTCTCCTGTCCGAGAAAACATTGGGCTATTGAAAAAAACGA
>OMUD01000198.1 GCA_900314125.1 uncultured Prevotellaceae bacterium
CTTAAATGAACAATCCCCCGGATGCCATCATCATCCAGGGGATTTTAGTAGCGTATTTCAGACTCCCGTTCTTACAGTTTCTTGAGGAAGTCCACCTCCACGATTCTCAGCTCGCCCTTCACCTTCTCGCCATCTTTGGCTTTATAGAGGTCCAGTTCGTTGGCCACCGGGGCTGCGAGTTCGGTGATTTGTCCGAACGCATCCTTGTCGGCAGCAGAGCCCGTCTGTCGGATGGTGTATTTCTTAGCCTTCACCGGCTTTTCAATGAAGAGGGAGATATAGCCGAGAGATTTGTCGGTATTTCCTTTCCATATCAGCTGACCATCGGCCAGCACCTCAATCGGGTAGGAGCGTTGGCGCCATCCGGTGAGTTTCATGCTGATTTCCTCCACTTCCACCGGCTCTTCCAACTCGTAAGTGATCCAAGCCGTCGATAGTTTTCCGTCGTTTTTCCATTCTGAGAGCTCGTTGTCGTCGAAACTGTTGCGTGCGTCAGCTTGATTGGCTCCTGCCTCCACCTGCTTGATGGCGATGGTGCGTTTTTTCTCCGAGTAGGATGGTGTGTTGGGCGTTTCTCCTCTGTCGAGCACACTTTTCAAGTGCTCTGAAGCCAGGTAGCCCGAGAAATTCTCATCAATTTTTTCAGTGTCGCTGTGGCTTTGCCATGTCAGCACCGCATCTTCCATGCCTTTGGCCCGTGCGGTGAGGCGTATGGTGCCAGGATGGGTGGTTGACCTGACGATAACCCTTCCCACTCCCGCTTCCACAGGGAGGGATGTGTCGAGAATATAGTTGTCGCCGTCCGGACTTTTCCCGATTCCACCTCTCCATTCGCCTTCTCCTTCGAGGTTCCAATGGATGAAACGGTTGTCGAGCGGGCATCTTTGGCCTTTCTTATCCATGATTTCCACCTGAATGACAGCCAGGTCGCTGCCATCGGCACGCATTCCTCCGTCTGGGTTCTCCATGAGCGTGAGTTGAATGTGGTCGGCTCTTCCTGCCGTGGTGTGCACCGCCTCTGATTCCACAGTGGTGCCGTCGGCAGCATAGCTCACGGCCTTGATTTCCCCTGGCTCGTATGCCACTTTCTTGAATGTGTGGAGGAAAGAATATTGTGGTTTTGAGGACCGTCCCACGGATTTTCCGTTGACAAAGAGCTCCACCACAGGGGATGTGGACACAACATACACATCCTTGACCACTCCGTCTTGATAATTCCAATGACCGATGATGTGGCTGGCCTTGTGCTCCACGTCCACCCATGAGTTCCACATCACTTGATTGGCGAAGAAGGCGTCCTTCTCAATTCGCATGGCATCGACCACGCCGCTGGTGCGGTAGTTCATCTCAGAGCGTCCGTGGGTGTTGGTGTCGGAGAAGATGATTTTCACACCGCCGCTGCTCACGCGCCGTCCCATTCCCGGTCGCACGACGTAGTAGTCGTGCCACCTACGGATCTGCTCGATGGTGAGCATGTCCTGGTTCTGGTTGTAGATGTCGGCAGGTGCCTTCCGGTAGTATGGTCCGGCTCCCTGCTTGTGGTAAGGGTAGGAATAGTCATCCCAATACATGCGGTAGCCTTCGTCGCGGCAATATTCCATGGCCCACATGGGGTGTTTGCCCGATTTGTTGATGTAGAGCATCTCGCCTCCGTATTCCGCCTCATCGATGTCGAGCATCTCCCGTGAGCCGGTGGCTCTTCCTCCCTGTGGGTCGTACTGGTCGCGGATGGCGATGAGCTCTTTCATGTGCTCTCTCGAGATGCTCTCGTTGCCACCCTCATAGAAGAGAATGCTCGGGTTGTTGCGGTTGTAGATGATGGCGTCGCGCATCAGTTCCGTCCGTTGGCTCCAGTGGCGTCCAGTCACGTCTTTCTCAGCATCGCCTGCTGGCATGGCCTGGATAAGTCCCACGCGGTCGCACGACTCCACATCCTGCTTGCTCGGGGTGACATGCATCCATCTGACGAGGTTCCCTCCCGACTTGACCATGAGATTGTTGGTGTAGTCCGACATCCAAGCCGGAATGTCGATTCCCACTGCTGGCCATTCGTTGGAGGTGCGCTGGGCATAGCCGTGCATCATGATGACGCGGTCGTTGAGCCATATTTTCCCTTCTGCGAATTTCGTCTTACGGAATCCGGTCCGGGTGCAGACTTCATCCTGAACACCCTTTTCACCTTTGACAGCGAGAGCGGTTTTCACAGTGTAGAGGTAGCCGTAGCCCCACGACCAGAAGTGCACGTCGTTGAGTTTCTGGCTCGCCTGAAGGGTGACGGTGTCGCCTGCTGCGATGGTCTGCTGCTTGCCGTTGAAGCGTGCCACGGACTGTCCGTCGTTGTCGATGACTTCCACCTGTAAAGCAACAGTCTGTTTCTTTCCAGATGCGTTGACCACCTGGCTCTCCACGTTGGCGGTGACTTTCCTGCCTTTGATGTCGTAGTCTGTGCCATAGACATAGACACCCGTGGTGCCAAGGTTGGAATAGAGTGGGAGAGTTTGGAAGAGAGGACCGGTGACATGGATTTTCACGTTCTTCGGCAGTCCTCCCATGTTCATGTTGAAGTTTTTGTTGTTCCATTGGAAGCTGGTGGGTGCGAGCGAGTTGTTCGGCAGGTTGTTGCCGTCTTTTGTCGCCGTTGCTCCCTTTTCCACCATGAGCATAGTTCCGTCAGGATTCTTTTCCTTGTATGCCCAGTCGTTGTCGGTGAGCACCTCGATGCAGTTTTCCTTTCCTGGCAGGATGTAAGGTGTGAGTTCGAAGCCGAACGCCATGACCCCGTTTTGGTGGATGCCCAGCCTATGGCCGTTGAGCCACACCTCTGCGCTCTGTCTTGCTCCCTCAAATTCGATGAACACATGCTTTCCAGTCCATTCGGCTGGAGCCTTGAACCGTTTCACATACCTGCATGTGTCGTCAGGAAGTTGTGCGATATTCACGCGGTATGCCCAGTCTTCATTCCATGCTCTTGGAAGTGTGACAGTACGTTGTTCCCCAGGGTGCAGAACAGCCTCTTTTGGATAGTTCAGCTGCCAGTTTCCATTGAAATTGAGGGTCTGCCGCTGCGCCGTAGTTGTGGTGGCGCAAACGAGCAATAAAGATATGATGATGCTTCGCATAGGAGTGTCAAGTTTGAGTGTTGGCGGTTATTTCACTGTCACTTTCCTGCCGTCCACGATATAGACGCCATGTCGGTCGATATTGTGAATGCGCCTGCCTGCCATGTCGTAGATGACATGCTTAGATGGGTCGGCCATGATTTCGCTGATGCCCACTGGGTCGGCAATGATGCGGATGATTCCGTCTGACTCGAGGCTGGAGAGGTCCCACACATATCCTGCCTTTGGTGTTTCTGGAACCATGGTAGGCGTTCCGCTGATGGTGATGGTACCTGCCCCATTGAAGATTTTGTAGTCAGTGTCAGGTTCCCATTCACCGCTGATACGTTCCATCTGGAAGATCGGGTTCGTCAGGATCACTTTTCCTGCCACATTGAATTTGTCCACGCTGGTTGCTCCAGTTCCCTTGACGATAATGATTCCACCGTTTTGGACAGTGAGGTTGCCAGTGAGGGTGAGTGTGCCAGTCAGGATGCTGTTAGGCTTTCCCGCACCGACCATACCGCCGTTTGCCACGGTGACGGACGCTGTTTTTCCGGTGCCCTGAACTTTTCCGCCTTTGTTGGCCTTCACCAAGCCCGTGGTGGTTGAGGTGGTGTTGTTAAGGCAGAGCACACCTTCATTAACGTTCATGTTGGCTGAGCTTGAACCAGTGAGTGTGAGCACCCCCTCACCGTATTTGTTGAGTGTGGCTGCATTGTTGAAAGATCCGGCGTAGGTGAAATCTGTGCCAAGATATCCCACGTTCCAAATGCCAGTACCGATTGTGCAGTCAGTGACGGTGGATTTCAGCACTCCGATTTTATGAGTCATACTGGTCTGTGTGCTGCTCTGGCTTGTAAATCCAGCGGCGAACACACCGCCATCGAGCTGGAATGTACCATTTGAAAGATCCATTGCTTTGGTGATGTGGAACTCTCCAGAAGTCACTTCGAGGGTTCCTTGGAAGTTCTTCAGGTCTATTCCGAAATCACCGCGCACGTATGGATAGCTGATTTTCATTGTTCCTTCGCCTTTCAGACTACCCTGCACTTTGCACCGTTGTCCGGTACCGACGGTCAGGGTCTTTCCCTTATCAATCTCAATGTTGTTGGTAATGGTTGGCACGGCACTGGTGCTGTTGTTGTTGAATACCTTGAGTGTGGAGTTGCCGGTGACGTGAATGTTGGCACCGCTCTTGCCGAGAGTGGCATTCCATGCTCCTTGTGAGATGGTTCCTGCCTCCAGAATGGTGCCGCCCCAATTGTTTGTTCCGCCGAAGTTGATGTTGAGCTGTCCGTTGCCTTTCTTCACGAGCACACCGTTGCTGCCTTTGAGAGCTGACTGAAGGGTGAACGTGCCGGTAGGAATGTTGATTGTGGCCGTGTCGGTGAGTGTGAAACTCTTGTCTGTGGCTGCGTTTGTATGGTTCACTTTGAGTGTGCCTTTTGACATCTGCACGTTCCTGCCTGCTCCGAGCGCGCTCGGTGTCCCTGCGTTCTCCATATTTGCCACCTCCACTGTGCCGTCATTGATATAGGTGGTGCCGGTGTAGTCGCTGGCAGTTGATTTCAGCACGACGGTTCCTTTGCCGTCTTTCACAAAGTCACCCGGTCCGCTGAAACCTCCGTCGCCTTCGAAGGTGTATTTTTTAGTATCATTGGTGAAGTGAACTCCTCCTGTCACCATCTTGTCAGTGAGAGTGACGCTGAATTTCTCCGCATCATCGTTGAAAATGACCTGGTCGTTTGCCACGAAGGCGGTGTTGGCTTCGTTGAGGATGAAATTGTCACTCTGGTAGTCCCAAAGTTTATTCTGGTGTCCGGTCCATACCACACCCTCCGCTGCGTCTCTGGTGTCGCGGATATTGATGATGAGTTTGTTCTCTTTCACTTCAATGCTATAGTTCAGTCCAATGAGACCTCTCGTCTGTATTTTGTCAACATCAGCGGTGATGATTCCATTACACTCCATCAGCACATATTCTCCTGCTTCTGGTTTCTCTTCGTTGAGGACAAAAGAGAGTGTGTTGGTTTTCTTGAATGTGATGTTGCCGTTGACCTTAATGCAGTCCATCTTTGCTTCTTCCTTAGTCTGCAAATTGAACTCAGTGTATGTGCCTCCAGTGAGTGTGAGATCCTTGTTGAAAGTGATGATTCCGAATGGATTTTCAGCGGTTCCTGGCGACAGACGGCATCCTTCGTAGTTCAGCCCTTCCTCAAAGGTGATGGTGTTTCCGATAGTCGGGTTGCCGGCGAGAGTACCTTTTGCCTTGAGTGAAACAGGAGCATTCACAGTTCCGTTGACCACGAGACTTCCTTCGCTGATGATGAGTGAGTCGGTTGATGTGATGTTTCCGTTGATGGTGGATGTTCCGAGCATGGACTTATATACAGTTCCTCCTGCGATTTCTCCGCTGAAGGTGTATTCATGCTTGAGCGGGCTCATGATATAGAATGCTGAAGGTTGGGTGCCTTGTGGAATTTCAATGGTCTTGGAGTTATCACCGCTGACGTCGAAAACCACGCTCTTTCCGTTAGCGAAAGCTACGTTATGCTTTTGATCGAACGATGTAAATCCTCCGTTCCAGCCGCCTTCTTTATATCTGAGCTCAGTCTGCATGACTGGTGGGAGTGGTGGAGTCGGCATCTGTGCTCCGAGGTAGAAACTGGTGTTGGGGTGCTGATAGTAGCCTCGAGTTGTGCAGTCACCTCGGTAATGCGGATCTTGCTGCAGCCAGTAAATGCTGTAATTGGTAGGCAGATTGGTGGTGTATCCCACGAGTCCTGTGCTTGATTCAGCGTTCTGCACAGCAAGGATGATTTCCTCCCTCCAGTCGCCGATGACATCTCCCATGAAAGCCGGTCGTGTGCCTGTGCCTCCCATGCTGCCCCAGTTAGACTCTCTGGAAAATTCGATGAGCCTGCTTTTTCCTCTCACGGTAGTGACTTGCATGTTCGTTCCCCATCCGCTTCCTCCTGGTGAGCTGATTTCCTCACGGAGCAGGTCTTCGTTCCACCAGATGCCTTCAAACATGGTGGAAATACCCCATTGTGAGCGTGTCTCGCCAGTTGGTGCACCGGTGCAGTCGTAGAGGTAGTCGTCGGTGAAGCTGTAGATTTCATATCCTTTATGGTTCGGGTCGATGTCCATGCAGGCACCTCTTCCCACATCGTAAACGCTTGGCAGATACCATTCCTTGATGCGCTCTCCTGTGGCTGGGTCGTAAATAATCTGTCCGAGCAATGCGCTCTGCTGAATGGCATAGCACTCCATCCCCGGACGGTCAGGATTGATGTCGCTCAGAATCCACCGGTCGCCGTGCCCGATTCCCGGACTGTGGAATGTCCCTTTCACGGGGTTGACGCTGTAACCTCCCTGACACATCTCGTCGAATCCGTCTCCGTCAACGTCTGCCACGCGCAGTTGGTGGAACTCAGCCGGCCAAGGCGACTTGTCGTTGCGGCTCCAGGTTTTGCTGTGGTGCCAGTTGGAAGGAATACCGTTGTTCCAGTCGTATTCCCATGAGAACACATAATTGTGGTGCGTCTTTTTGGTGTCGCGATCCAGACATTCCATCACGAGTGCCGGATGTATGCCATCAAGGTAGCAGATGGAGAAATGTCCGTCGAGCACAGCATAGTTGAAACTCATGTAGTTGGCGCGGCTGTTGCGGGTGTAGGAATCACTTCCATCCCGTACTTCGCTGTATTTAAGCTCGTTGCAGTCGATTTCCTCTCCTGTTTCTCCATCGATGACGGACACGTAGAAAGGTGGCAGTTTCGATGCTTGGCCGCTGTAGTTCACAACACCGTCGTTATCGGTGTCGGCCTTTGCACTGCCGTTGGCATATTTGCCCCAGCTGTTATTGGCTTTGTCCCAAAATCGGGTGCCGTCGGAGCTTTTGATGATGACCTCGCATTTCCCATCGCAGTTGATGTCGTAAGCGACAACCATATCGTTCTGCCCTCCGCAAATGTTGATGTTTGGTCCCATGTCCACCGTCCAGAGGAGGGTCCCGTCGAGACGGTATGCCTGGATTTTGTGGCTGGTGGTGAGATCTACTGAGGCATCGCTTTCTGCGTCGTCCGAACCTCCGGCACCTGCGTAGAGTCTGTCAACTACTACAGCGTCCATCTCTCCATTTCCGTCAAGATCCATTGGCCAGCAGTATTTGGTGCGGTAGTCGTTGCGTGCGATCACCTTGTTGTCGAAATCGAACTTGAACCAAGCGTTGGGCCAAGTTGGAGTGTTGTAGCGGTAGGGTTCGCTCATTTCTCCTTCAGTGCCGTTGATGACAGCTGCCACAGCATATTCGTATCCACTGGTGAGGGATGTTGGCACAAAGTTAGTTTTTTTCAGATTGGATGCGATTTTTGTCCAAGAACCACTGCCACTTGTCCGCTGATAGACATTATAAAGGGTTCCTTCTGGCTCTTGTGCAAGCTTTCGCCAAGAGATGAGTTTTCCTGGTGTTCCATACCGTGTCATGGAGTTGTTGGTCCGGTCGATGGCTACGACACCACGACCTGCTTTCTGAACAATTCGCTGTGCGGAAACACAGCATACAGCACACAGCATCAGCAATGCCGTAAACAAACGCTTCGAAAAAGTGTAATCAGTTTTCATTTTCGTTATGATTGATTAGTTAGATTTTTCCAGTTGCAAAGTTCTTAATAATTCAACAATAATACTTAAAAAATCGTTCAATTAAATTATAAAATCGTATTTTTTGCACTATATATTTGTCTCATAAACGTGATGTCATTCTAGCTCCCAAAATGTAAAAATAACATAAACATGCTGATTATGAGCAAAAAAATGCTTACCTTTGCAAAATCAACGTTATAATTATCCGAAATTTCACTTCTAGTATGAATGAAATCCAGATTATTCAAAGTAAAATATATGAAGTACGAGGTCGTCGAATCATGCTAGACTCTGACTTGGCTGAATTGTATCATGTTGAGACTCGTGTTTTGAATCAAGCTGTGAAACGTAATGCTAATAGATTTCCAGATGATTTCATGTTTAGACTGACAGAAACCGAAAGAGACACTATCTCATCACAATTTGTGATGACATCAAAGGGTAAACGTCCCAAGTCTTCGCTCCCATTGGCATTTACTGAGCATGGTGCCCTTATGCTTTCGAGTGTTCTGCGCAGTGATGTGGCAGTTGAGACAAGTGTGAAGATTACGCGTGCTTTTGTTGCAATGCGTCAAACACTTTTGACTTTTTCCATTCCTGCTAAACTTTCGGAACTGCAGCGAGACATTGAGAATTTGCGTGAAGAAGTTAATGATATTCTTGCTGACCAAAACGACATCAATGAATCAACATTTGCTCAGCTTGATGCTATCAGTGAGGCTTTGAAAGAGCTGCAGGCAGAGAAACGTGAGCAGAAGCCTCGACGGAGAATTGGATTTATTCAAGATACTGAAGAGTAGAAAGTGAAAAAGTGAATTCACCCTTTTACTCCTAATAATATGTAAGAATGAGAATGTAATTTATTTTATTAGCTTTGGGCATGCTGTGTTTTTCGGTAGAGATGAATGCCCAGAAAGCGAGTGATTCCGAATGGAACGACCTTATTTGGTCAATTGCCCAGCATGAGAGTAAGCAGAATCCTAATGCGCGAAATGGCCAATATGTGGGTTATCTCCAGATTTCTCCCACTTTGGTGAATGAGTGCAACAAGATTGCCGGTCGCAAGAAATTTTCGAACGCCGACCGTCTGAGCCGTGAGAAGTCAATAGAGATGTTCAACACCATTCAAGGACGTTACAATCCCCAGCATGACATGAATCTCGCTGTCCGTATCTGGGCTGCTGGACTGGTGGCTTTGAAGAATAAAAGTGTGGGTCAGCGTGCCTACCGTGAGATTATGGCTATCTATAACCGCCACAGAAGCGGCAAATGATGATGTTTGGCCCATCTGTATCCAAACATCTGTTTTTCAGTTTCTGTATTCCTTCGGTGATTTTCCGTATTTGTCCTTGAAGCACTTGGTGAAATAGGATGGATAGGAGAATCCGGTGAGGTCGGAAATCTCGTTGACGGAATAGCTGGATGTGCTGAGCAGCATGGCAGCATGCTCGAGACGTATGTCGCGGATGAAGTCGGTTGGCGACTTGCCGATGATGGCTTTCATTTTCCGATAGAGATTGTTGCGGCTCATGCACAAATCGCTGCTGAGTTCATCAACACCGTATTCCACATTGGTGAGGTTGTTGGTCACGAATCCTTTTGCTTTTTCCATGAGCTGACGGTCGGCGGCGGAGAGTGCGGCGTATTCGCTGTCGGTGTCTTCCTTTTCGTATCCCATCTCTTCCGCTTTTCTTTCCGCTTCCTGAAGTTTCAGGGTGAGTTCGTCTTTCTCCGCCTCATATTTCCTGATGCGGTCTGCCAACTGCTGCTTTTGGATACGTTTTCTTTTGTTGTATGCCCAAAGCCCCCCGGCCAGGATGGCGATGAGTGCGGGAATCCAAAGGTGGGAATACCATGGACGTGGATGCGATATGGTGATGACGTTGAATGTGTCGGACCATTGTCCGTAGGCGTCTCTTGCCTTCACCTGCACCTTGGAGTTTCCGTATGGGATTTGGCTGAAAGAAATGGAGTTGTCTCCTTTTTCCATATCTACCCATTCCCCGTTGTCAATTCGGTAGGAGAAAGTGATGTCGGCTGGGGTGTCGAACACAAATGCGGTGAGGAAGAGGGTAAGTGCCTTGCACTTACTGTCGATGGGAAGTTCGTTTGCAGTGGTGAGGAAATGCTGGCCGTCAATGGTGTAGGCACTGACGCAGATGTTCCTGATTCCCTTGTCTTTACCCAGCGATTCCGTTTCCTTCAGCCGGGTCTCTCCTTCGGTTCCGATAATCCGTATTCCGTCATTTTCAAGGAAAAAATCGGTGAAAGTCCCAGTTTTCAGTTGTTGTGTTGTAGCAATCCTACATCCTTTGGTCTTTGTGTTGTATTCCTTCACGATTCCCGCAGAGAGAATCCAGAGCCTTCCCTTGTTGTCGGCTCTGACTTTCAGCACCTCGTCGCCGTTCAGGTTTCCTGCGATGGTGTCGTCCTTGAGTTCAAACGGCGGATTCATGGTCATCTGATAGACATTTCCAAATTTGCTGGCAATCCAGAGGCAAGAGTCGCCATCGGCAGTGATGCTGGAGAAGCTCCTGCTTTCAGCCAAGTGCCTCATTTTGCCGTTTTCCACGGTGCAGACCCCATTCTCATTACTCACAAAATAGACCTTACCTTTCTTGCTGACATAGATGTCGTGGATTTTTCCCGCATCAGTCACGACAGTGTCGAGCTGTTGTCCCTGCTGCCGATAGCGGTAAAGATGCCTGGTGGTGCCGATATAGACCTCTCCGTTCTTTCCTGAGGTGGTGCACAGCGTTTGTTCTTTGATGGGAAGTGGGGGGAGATGATGTGGCTCATCAGTGACCGACGGGTTTACTGTGCGTTCCGCATTTTTTTGCTCTGCTTCTGTCAGGAGTTGCCCTTTGATGTTGTATCTGTAGGTTTTTCCTGAATTGGCGGTGACGGCCGTGACTTGCCTTTTCTTTGGGTCGAAAGCAATGGTTTCTGGATAGTCGGGGTCTTTCCATTGGCATGGTTCAAACACGTTGCTACCTTTTTCCAAGCGGCAGAGTCCACCATTCCATAAGTTTGTCCAGAAATTACCCTCGCTGTCTTCACAAATCATCATGGAACTGCGGTTCGTTCCGTTCCATTGTGTGGTGTAGCTTTTAATCAGGTTGGCATCAGGGTCAAGATGAAAGATGTTGTTGCGGTAGGACACCCATAAATTTCCTTTGCTGTCGGTGAAGATATAGTTGATTCGCTTGTCGGCCAACTCATCTTTGTCGATGCCTTTTCCCAGTATCTTCAAGTCGCGGATGGAGAAATCCTCTTTGCTCAGGATGTAAGCTCCCTTTTTTGTTCCTATCCACAGCTCGTTCTTAGCTGTATTCTCAGCGATGCACATCACATCGTTGCTCCTGAGCAGGTCGGGGTGGTTACGGTCGGCCCTGAAGGTCTCGAAGTTGTAGCCGTCGAACCGCTGGAGGCCGTTTTTTGTCCCAATCCACACATAACCTTGCTTGTCGGTGAAGGAGGTATAGGCATCAGCAGGAATATATCCGTTGTTCTGCGCTTTCAGAAGAGAGAAAGCGCAGAAGCAAAAGGTGATGCAGGCGATGATGAGAAATCGTATTTTCATTGTTTTTGAGGCGTTATAAACCAGC
>OMUD01000238.1 GCA_900314125.1 uncultured Prevotellaceae bacterium
TCACGATGAATAATCATGTTCAGTACCACCTCTCGTAGGATTGTATCACGAAGACTGAAACGCTGGATGCCTTCAATATAGGGTTGCTCTGGCAGATGCTTCTTGATGAAAGCCATCATGATAGGATATGCTTTCAGCAGATTACAGCTCAACAGTTCCCTGTCATCATAGAGTTCTGTATTGTTTACGCGGCAAAGCAAATCTATGCGGTAAGCAGGAAGGGCTGTGGTGATGGCATGACTATTACCAAACAAAAGAATAGCAGCCAGCGTCAATCCTTCTTTACCCGTTTCAGGGTCAACAGCAAGCAACTCTGCCGAGCGTATGATTTCTTCGTTCGACAGATTGAGCCAAGGATGTTGTGAGTTCTCAATGCGGATGCCCCTTCTCAACTCATCGAATGCTTCCTCATCCAAATCCTTCATTCCCAACATAGGATATACCCTATCCTCGGTCTTCATCTTGCTCTTGCGTATAAACAAGTTCGCAATCTGTTCAGTACTGCGTAGCTCAAAATCACCATCTTGATTGCGGTCATAGAAGACACCTTTGTAGCTGTGCCCCTGAGTGCTTTCAGGTACATAGAAGTAGATGACCTTCTTGCCATCTAGATCCATTGGCTCAAAGTTCAGATAGTAAGTAGGCTTGAACAGCTGTGGGTTGTTCATATCCTTTGCCAACTGGTCTAACTGTTCCTGAACTTTCGAAGGATTGATGCCGACAACATTTCTATCATTATCCACACCCAACACGACATGACCACCTCTGCGATTCAGAAACGCACAGATGGATTCATAGACCTTACGAGCCAAGCTGTCTCTCGACTCTTTTAACTCGACTTCAGTTCCCTCGCCTTGCGATATAATCGCCTTTAGCTTTTCTGGTGTCATCATTATTTCTGTTTGACGCTGCAAAATTACAATTTTTCGTTGAGATTCTTTCACAACAAGGCTTCAAAGCCGCTGATTTTACGAAAGTTTGCATCAAATTGGCTCTAATGAGTCAAGATCTGCTTTTAATTTCGCGACTTCAGAGGCAAGAGTTTCAGGTAAGAAACGAGCATAAACTTTTTCTGTAACATCAGTGCTGCCATGCCCGAGCAAACGACTTACAACTGACATTGACAATCCCTTGTTCAAAGCAAAGACTGCAAAAGTATGACGAGCTACATGCATCGAAAGGTTAAACGGGAGGCCAATACTCTCTCCCACAACCACAAGCGACTGATTGATGCACTTCGTGGCATTGTTCCTTGCCTTGTATAAGGCTTCAGCATCGTCAAGATTCAAATCGTCTTTGACGAGGTTAAACACGTATCGGCATCCGTCTCTCTTCTCTTGCCACTGACGCAAAATACGTAAGGCTGGCTCGGTAAGGGGGATGACATGACGTTTATTGGTCTTTATCATAATCTTCCTTAGTTCTTTCTTTTCAAAGTTGACATGTCCCCATTGCAGCGTCATGACATCCACGACGCGAAGCCCACACGCATGAAAGGCAAAGAAGAACATTTCTAGAAACTCTTTACGCCGAGGCTCTGTGCACGTTTTATAATAGTCAAGCAACTTCGCCATCTGTTCATTGGTCAGACTCTTACCATCAAACTCTGCTTCCTCGTCAGATAATGTAGGCTTTGTGACAATACGCATATCTTGAATGCGAGCGTTTACGGTAGAAGAAATCATGCCCAATTCACTCGCATACGCGCACGATTTTATAATAGGTGTCAAGGCATGGTTGATGGTTTCATCGCCGTTTTGCTTTATCTCCCTACGCCATTCAATGTAGCTGTCTATGAGTTCAGGTGTTATGTCGCCGACATAAATCTTGTCGGGCTCATAAGTACCTTGTTTTGTTGCACGCAAGAAAGTTGTGAAGACATTCATGCAACACTTCCCATTCATATAACGGCTTCTTCCTATCCTATTCCGAGAATAGTCAGACTCAAGACGTTCCATCGTAAACTCGACAAAGTCCTTGCCTTGGTCTTTTCTTGTCAATGGTTTATCAGCAAGAAAGCCCATGATGACCTCTGCGGTAATCTGATGAGGATGCTTTTCATTGTATTCTGCAAGCAAATAGTCTATACGTTCTACGCGACCATTAAGTATTTGATTCATATGAGCATACTCTGGGCCATAGCTAGAACGTATTACGCCGCGACCATTGTTACCAGCCTGATTCCAGTCTCCTACCTTCACAAAGACATTAGTTGTCCTTCTGAGTATTTGTCTGTTCCAGGTATATTCAAGTTCAACAGGATATGCTTTATCCCGTTCTGGCTGCTTGGGCACACGTAGTCTGCATTTTCCAAGCGGATAGAGTCTTTTTGGCCGTCCCATATCTTAGTTGTTTATTTGTCGTTTATCCATGAGGATGTGCAAAGGTAGCGATTTTTAGACAAACAAACTCAATTTCCGATGTTAAAAATCGTAATTTAGACAAACAAAACAGACCAATTAGGACTATAAAACACCAGCGAGACAAACAAATAAAAATTG
>OMUD01000063.1 GCA_900314125.1 uncultured Prevotellaceae bacterium
CGTCCCCACTTAACGTGGCTACAACGATGGATGTCTGTAGGGAAAATAATAGGTGATAGCATGCCGAAAGTCAATACGTCTTTTATTTCCGTACGACGTCATGGCAGACAGCGGTGGTTAAGTGGGGACGACGCATCTTGCGTCGTGGCAAAAGGACAGGGGATTAGACTTTATGTTTAAAGCCAGATTTTCAAAACATCAAACTGAACTCCCTAATTGGCAAACTGCATCAAAAAAACGGATTGGGTTATCCCAATCCGTTTTTTTGATTTCCATCTGCTCAGCAGACCAACAAATTAGTTTTTCTTCGGTGTCAAAGTGAAGATGGCGTGTACTTTATAAGTTCCACCATTGTAGTTGTAAGAAGTGTTGATATCGAGCGTATAAACATTCTCGTCGAAGTTCACCTTCACGTCATTAGCCTTGTTCGGGATAATCTTGTTGCCTCGGTTGTCATCAAACTGATAAGTGAGCTTGCCTTTTCCAAGGTCGGTCCAGCTCCAATTACCGGCATAGACACCTTTTCCTGTTCCGGAGAACACGATGGAGATGCGATTGTTGTGACCGAAAGTGATGAAGTCGATGGAACCGAGCTTCTCAAATGCCATGAGGTCGCTTGCGCTCATATCCAATCCCTGCTTCACAAGGTCAGTAACAATAGTAGAAAGGTTAGAGCCAGTCCACTCCTTACCGATAGTGGTCTTAGAGTTAGGAACGGTGGCTTCCACATTCACCTTCTTCACGCCCCATGTGCGGCAGAGATAAGTGGTGTTGTTGCCAGCCTTAGCCAACTTCTGAACGTATTTCGTGAGAATCTTAAATTCTTTTTTTCCCATGATGTTGAAAGTGGACATAGACGAACCCAGCTTCATAGTTCCGTAGTTAGGAATAGTGTAAGTTCCCTTTTCATAAGTATAAGGACCATAGAGGTATTCGAAATCCATCTTGCTCTGTGGTTCGTATGCTCTGGTCTTCACTTGCATTTCGCGGGAAGCCAACTCAGAGAAAGACATACTTGTTCCCTTGCCTTCATCGGTCACAACCTCATCGTTCAAGCGAACCATCACTCTTCCGTCTGACGATGCATCAACCTCTCTCGGAATAAGAGTAGTAAGGACATCTTTGGCATCCTTCCCTTCTTTCTCTTCCTCTTCCACATAGCTGAGGAACTCTTCCTTACCGCCATCGGTAAGTGTCACAAACACAGACTCTTCAGCAGTGGAACCTTCAGTGAGGGTAATAGGAGTTTTTGAGCTGCCACCGTCGTCGTCACTACCGCATCCAACGAACCCGAAAGCCACACATGCCAGTCCGGCAAAAAATAGATACTTTTTCATTGTTTCAAGTTTTTAATGGTTAAATATTGTTTAGAATTTAGTTTTATTTTTTTAGAATTACATAATGTCGAGTTCGACCGTCCGCATAGAATTACAGATGAGAGCATCTACCAGTCCTCATCCGACCGAAGACAAATTTAGAAGATGTTGTAAACCAGTCGCATGCTGAGCACTGGAGCCACATGGAACTTCTCGATCCACTTGAATGCCTCGTCAGCCTCCTCTGCATCGAAGTCCTCTTTCTTCACTTTGCCCATCTCACCGGTGCTGTAGTCACGTCCCCAAGCCTCAGGTTTACCCCAGAACATCACACCCATGTCGAAGTTGAACACCAACGGATGCTTGCGGCTGATGGCACGTCCGAAACCAATGCCGGCGTATGGTTTAAAGTTCTTCACCTTAATTTGTGCTTTAGTGAAACCGTTCTCATCGAATCCCACGCGGTGGCTGTCGTCAATCTTGATGTACGAATTGGCATAGTCATCCACAGGCTCTGTGTTGTAGCCCTTCACCATCTCGCTCTTTCCGACGAAAGCTCCAACTGTAAAGCGGAAGGAACTGGACTTGAACGGATGAATATCAAAGAGGAGTTTCCAATCAGGAGAAGTACCTATTTTTCCTTCCACTTCCACTTCTTTCTTCACGCCTCCGTCCATATATTTCACGTCGTCCTTATAAGAAATTCCCGGTAGGAAAGAAAGACCGGTCCTGGCGTTCACATAATTACCGATAGGAGCAGCCACCTCAAATCCGATACCATCGAGCACACCGAGCGAGATACCTGCTGAGAGGTGGTTAAACATGTTTTTGTCCTGTGCAGATGCATAATTCGCCCCCAGAACAAAAGCAAGGATTGCAACTAAAACCTTAATTTTTCTCATAGCTTATAACTTTTAGAATAATACATAGTTTTTGCAAATTTAATAAAAGAAGGCATACAAACAAAAATATTTGTTATTTTTTTTCCGATTCGCTATCATAATGCCAGATATATCAAAATAAATAATGATGACAATGGCGAATGCGGATTAGGATTATTGAAAAAAAAGTTATATATTTGCAATTTGTATTGGTTTGCCTTCGATTGTGGAGGCTATTGAGACATGAATAGATAGAACGTCAACTTATCAAAAAAACACATATAATTATATGGAAGGATTGAAATTCGCCGCCTTTTTCGTTGTGGGCCTGGTGCTGATTGTGAAAGGAGCCGACTGGCTGACCGACGGAGCGTCGAGCATCGCCCGCCGTTTCAACATCTCCTCGTTGGTGATTGGTTTGACCATCGTTGCAGCAGGCACGAGCGCGCCTGAGTTAGTGGTCAGCCTGATATCCGCCCTTGAAGGAAAGACAGAAATCGCAATCGGCAACGTGGTGGGCAGCAATATTTTCAATGCTTTGGCCATCATGGGACTGACTGCCATCATGGCACCGGTTTTTTGTACCAAACGGAATGTATATGTCGATGTGCCCATCTGCGTGTTGGCTGGTGGAATGCTGGTGGGAATGACCATCCTAAATGACGCGCGTATCTCTCGCTTTGAAGGCATCATCCTGTTGGTGTGTTTCATTGCTTTCATCCTCTACTCCATCTATTTAGGCAAGAAAGGAAGCGCGGAAGAGGCTGCCCAAGGTGAAGAGTCCGCCCCCAAAGAAATGGCTGTATGGAAAGCCATCTGCCTTTTCCTGTTGGGTCTCGCCTGTCTGGTGTTCGGTGGCGACTGGCTGGTGGACGGCGCGAGCGGCATTGCCGGAATGCTCGGTGTGAGCCAATCGGTGATAGCCCTGACCATCGTGGCCGCCGGCACGAGTGCACCGGAGCTGGTGACATCTTTGATAGCCGCCCGCAAAGGCGACACCGACATGGCCCTTGGCAACGTGGTGGGCAGCAACATCCTGAACATCTTCCTTGTGCTCGGCATGTCGTCCACAATAGCACCTTTGTCGTTGGGACAGACCCGCCCAGAGAACATCTGGATTCAGTTGGGTGCTGCCGCCTTGCTGTGGTTCTTCTGCTACTGGGGCAAGAAAAAATACTACATCACGCGCCGTGAGGGCATTATCCTAACCTTGATGGCCGTAGCCTATTACACGTGGGCAGTATTGTCCCGATAGACATATTTATTGGCCAAAATCAGAACATTATTCGGTATCACTTCCTAATAACGCCCGAAAGCCCAGAAATAATCACTAACTTTGCAAATTGCATGAATGCATGCTTCCGCCTATGGAAACAAAGACCATCATAGAAATCCGTGACCTCTCCACTGGCTACAGCACGAAGAAAGAGGAAAAGATTATCGGCGCCCACCTCAACGGCGCCCTCCACGAAGGCGATTTCGTATGCCTGCTTGGTCCGAACGGTGCTGGAAAATCCACGCTGCTGAAAACTCTTGCCGGCCTTCAACCCGCCATCCACGGTGACGTGATCATTCAAAACATCCTTCTCGCCAACTACAAACCTAAAGAGCTTTCGAAGGTGGTGAGCGTGGTGCTGACCGACAACACAAAGCTGAGCGGTATGACTGTTTATGACGTTGTAGCCATGGGGCGCAGTCCATACACCGGATTCTGGGGCCAGCTGAAAGACAGTGACCATGCCATCATTGAGAAATGCATGCAATGGGTGGGCGTGAGCGAATTGAAAGACCGCCAGATGGGCAACCTGAGCGACGGTGAGCGCCAGAAAGTGATGATTGCCAAGTCCATCGCCCAGGAAACCCCTGTCATCCTGCTTGATGAGCCCACCGCATTCCTCGACTATCCGAGCAAGGTGTCGGTGATGCTGATGCTCCACCGCCTGGCTAAGTCGAAGAACAAGACCATCCTTCTCTCCACTCACGACATCGAGAACGCACTCCAGATCAGTGATGAGATCTGGCTGCTCGACGAAGAGAAAGGTCTGATCAGCGGCATTCCTGAGGACTTGTGCAAAGAGGGCTGCATCGAAGATTTCTTCGTGACCGAAGGCATGTATTTCGATCCCGAGCAATGCTCATTCCACTTGCAATACAAGACTGCGCGCGAGGTGATCATGGTAGGCAAGGAAGACAGCACGGAATACCAACTTGCCCGTCGCGCCCTCATCCGCAACGGCATCAAGCCCATCAAGCGCTATGAGGACTCGAAACTGAAGGGAACGCTGAAAAGCGTGGTGATCTGGGTTCCTGGCGACGGCACCTACCGTATGCTCGACAACGACGTGGAGATTCTGAACGTGACCCGGATAGAGCACATCCTGAACATCACCACCGCCACCATCACCAAAAACCATATCCAGGCGGTACGTGACGCCGCCAATATGACCGCCTTTGAATAGCAAACTGTTTTCAGGACTATTATCTTGCCTCGTGGCATATTCATCAACAGATTTCACACAATCAACTATAGACTAAACAAACACAAATGAAGAAACTCTTACTGACGATGGCACTCTGCGCCATCACTGCAGTGATGCAGGCCGTACCTGCCCGCCGCAATGTGCACACCGTGGCACAAAGCGATGGCAGCACATTGAAAATCCGCCTCCGTGGCGACGAATCTTTCCATTATCTGGAGACCGCAGACGGTCATCCGATTGTGAACACTTCCAACGGCTATATGTACGGCAAGGTGGAAAACGGCCATCTCATGTCGAGCGGCATTCTGGCCCACGACGCAGCGATGCGCGGTGTGAGCGAGCAGAGCCACCTCCGCTTCAGCGGTTCTCTGACCCGCAGCGGTGTGAGCCGCCTATGGAACATCCGCAAGGAAAGCCGCAACCAGCACCGTATGGCCCGCCACAACAAATTCCGCGCGATGCAGGAGTCGGAATCGGTGAAGTCACGTGTGGGCGCCACCTCCACCACAACCAAGAAAGGACTGGTGATCTTGGTGAATTTCGCCAACAAGACAATGAAGTCATCGACTGCGAATGCTGACTTCGACGAGATGTTCAACAAAGTTGGCTACAACAAGAACAGGCATATCGGCTCCGTTCGCGACTATTTCACAGACCAGAGC
>OMUD01000089.1 GCA_900314125.1 uncultured Prevotellaceae bacterium
CAGCAACTGCTGCGGGGAAACCGGGTCACCAAGTGCAGCGCGGAGAATTTCAGCGCGTTCAAGTCCTACAACTGCCAGCCTCTGGCAGTGACAGGGGTGAACATCGCGTTCAATGATAAAATTTTGTTGAGGCCATCAGCTGATGGGGCATTCACCACTCACACGCAGATGGACTCGTCGGTCATTGCCATCACACTCTTCCCCGGCATCAGCAGGAAGGTGATTGAGCATGTGTTCTCTTACAAAGACATCAAGGGAGTGGTGCTCCGCACTTTTGGTTCTGGCAACGCCCCTAGGCTCCCATGGCTCACCGATGCCATTCGTAAAGCCACCGAGGAAGGGAAGGTGGTGGTCAACATCACCCAATGCCAAATGGGGGCTGTCCACATGGGATTGTATGAGACGGGAAACCAGCTGAGGCTCGCAGGGGTGGTCAGCGGACACGACATGACGGTGGAGTGTGCAGTCACCAAATTGATGTATCTCTTTGGTCAAGGGTATCCCCAGGAGGAGGTCATGCGGCTCATGGACATCCCGATTGCGGGTGAGTTGACGGCTGAGGACGACACCAATATCTTGTAAGCTTTATTTATTATATATAATGTGTGTATGAATAAAAGCTATTTGAAATATGCAATTCCTGCTGTGGCGGTTGTTCTGACGTTACTGGTAGGCGTAAATCTGCTTAGGAAAAAAGACAAGCCACAGGATGAGCCTAAGGAAGAAGTGGCGGCGGAGCAAAAAATGCCTGTCTTGAAGCTGAAACCAGAGAAAAAGGATGTGGCTGGACCACTTCACGACTTTTTTGAAGTGGTGGAAAGAACCTATAAAACGAATGATGGTGTCCTCAATGTGGAATTGAAAAGAATAAGTGAGGGATTCCCAGAACCATGGACGGAAGGTATGGAAGTCGGCTATTACGGAGGATGCTGTGAACCCGGCTTTTATCTGGAACTGATCGATGCCGATGGTGACATTGTGGACCGTTATGAGACGAATGTTGTCTATAGCCGACATGAACTCACCGCGTTGGCTGAACTGAACGAGGGGGAGACTGCCGTACTGGGTTTCTCTGTCAATGGGAGCGAGAATGCGGTCGGGTTCCGTATTGGCAGTTCTTTTAAAGTGCATCCACTTGAGAATGAGGAGGAAGCGGATGAGGAGGAAATGCCTGTGGAAGTGGACAATGTGGATGAGGATATCAAAAACCAATCCTCAACCTCAAATGCAACCCTGCAGGAGAATGGCAGGCAGACTGTGAATGAGACTGATACGGATGCGGATGAAGAAGAGCAAACCGAGGACACCGAAAATCCTGCGGAAGAAAAGTCCACATGGCAGAAGGTGAAGGAAAAAACCAAGAACGCCTATCACAAAACCAAAGAGTTCACCAAAAACACTTACCAAAAGGCAAAAAGGAAAGTGAAGAACTGGCTTAACGGCGATGATGACGACTATGACGAGGATTATGAGGAGGAATAAGGGGAGAGCGACCTGTGTTTATAGGCTGCTGTTGAGCTGAAGCATCTTTCCCTTGCGGATTTCCTGCTTTCCGGCGCGGCCGCTCAGATTCACCGTTCCTGCCAAGGCGTCAAGAGAAAGCGTGTCGGTGTCGATGTTCAAGTTCGCACTGCCGCGGGTTTCGATAAAACCTTCCAGTTTTGGTGTCGTTATCGTGCAGTTCATGCTGCTTGTGCCCTTGATGTCGATGTATGTGTTGGTGTGGGCTGTCAGGTTGGTGTTGATCTCGCCTGAGCCAGTCGAGATGAACACGGCCTCGTCACAGCTTACGCCACCGATGTTTAATGCCGTGGAGCCGTTGCTGTCGTAACGGAACGAACGGCAGGCGATGCTGTCGATTTCTATCTTTCCTCCTACCAGACCGCCCAGTTGAAGCTGGTCGCTCTTCAAGGTCTCCTTGCACACGAACCCACCGCCAGAACAAACTGCCATGGCACGCAAATCAGGGCAGGATACATGGATGCGGATGTCGCTTGAACTAGGAAAACCTACCACGTCGTTGTTGGCTTCCATCGGTGTGCTGACAGTCAATATTCCACCGTCAAACTCAAAACTCAGGTGCGACAAGGAAGCGGAGTCGCCTTCTGCCCATATCTTGTTGGGACCCTGATTGAACTCTATGATGCCGCTACTCAGGTTCGTGATTTGAAAGAAATCCTCCTTCACCATCACTTCTTTCTCCACTTTTTTCATCGAATAGGAAGAGGAAGGAGTGGATGCGGATGGATTGGTTTCTGTCGGTTGCTCTTTTTTCTGGTCAGCATTGGTGCACGAGCAGACCAGGACTGACATGATTGTCAGGAAGAAAACGCTCTTTAGCATGGTCATGTGAATTATTTGTTGCAAATTTACTAATTTTTATGGAAGAATTTCGTTTGTAAAGAAAAATTATGTATCTTCGCAAGGTTATTGACAAATTATAAGACGATATGAACTATTATATTGCAGTCTCTTATCAACTCTTTGTCAAGTTCAGAGGTGAGGAGGAAGAGAGACTTCAAGAGCAAAGGACAGAAGAACAACCATTTGTTTTTATTACGGGAATAGGAAAAGTGCTGCCACCTTTTGAGAAACAAGTAGAAGGACTTAAAAAGGGAGACGACATTGATTTCCATGTCCAGCCGGCTGAGGCTTTCGGGGAATATGACGAAAAGCTGGTGCTGGATATTCCTGTCAACTCTTTTCTTAACGAGAAAGGAGAACTCGACCCCAACTTTTTTTATGAAGGAAACATCGTGCCCATGTCCGACGGACAGGGTGGCGAATATTGGGCCACAATTGTCAAGATCGGTACTGAATATGTGAACGTTGACCTCAACCATCCGCGTGCCGGGGTTTCACTCCATTTTGTGGGACATGTGCTTGAGCACCGTGAAGCCACTGAGGATGAGGTGCAGACTGCCATTGAAGCGTCGAAATGTGGATGCGGCGGAGGATGTGGCGGTAATTGCGGAGGTGGTTGTGGCGACGGCGGATGCGGTCAGCAAGGCTGCGGCGGATGCTGCGGTTGACCCTTCTGAATGTGAGCGAGGTTTTATGAACCTTTGGTCATAAACCCTGATGAGAAAACTGAATAAAGAAATGGGTGGGCAATTCATCACCGAACTTTAACGTTTTTTTTACCTAATCAAAATCATATCAGCATGCGCAACTCTTTTGGAAATATATTCACTGTCACGACTTTCGGAGAAAGCCATGGGGCGGCTGTCGGTGGAGTCATCGACGGAATGCCCGCGGGCATTGAAATCGACATGGAGTTTGTGCAGCATGAGCTCGACCGGAGAAAGCCAGGACAGAGCAAAATAACAACGGCACGAAACGAAACGGACAAAGTGGAAATTCTCTCAGGGCTGTTTGAGGGAAAAACTACAGGATGTCCCATCGGGTTTGTGGTGAGAAACCAAAACCAGCATTCTGCCGACTACGACAACCTTAAAAATCTCTTCAGACCTTCTCATGCTGATTTCACCTATTTCAGCAAGTACGGCATACGTGACCACAGGGGTGGGGGACGCTCCTCGGCGAGGGAGACCATCTCACGTGTGGTGGCTGGAGCATTTGCCAAGCTGGCGTTGAAGAAGTTGGGAATCGACATCAAAGCCTTCACCAGGCAGGTGGGCAACCTGAAAATAGAACAGGATTATCAATCTCTCAATCTTGATGAGGTGGAGAACAACCCTGTGAGATGCCCCGACCAGCACATGGCTGAGAAAATGGAACAGCTTATCATGCAGGTGAAGAGCGAGGGCGACACCATCGGCGGTGTCATATCTTGTGTGGTGAAGGGATGCCCTGTGGGACTGGGAGAGCCTGCGTTCGACAAGCTCCATGCCGCTCTCGGAGCTGCAATGCTCAGCATCAATGCCGTCAAGGGATTTGAGTATGGTTGTGGTTTTGAGGGGGTCGCACAGCGTGGATCACAGCAAAACGACCTTTTTGTTAACCACGATGGGCGCGTCACCACGACCACAAATCGGAGTGGGGGCATACAGGGAGGAATCTCAAACGGGCAAGACATCTATTTCAACGTGGCGTTCAAACCTGTTGCCACACTGCTCATGCCGCAACCAACAGTGGACATTAATGGCGACAGCGCTGTGGTCAACCCGAAGGGACGGCACGATCCGTGTGTGCTGCCAAGGGCGGTGCCTGTGGTGGAAGCCATGGCGGCCATGGTCATACTCGACTTCTACCTCATTGACAAGGCATACCGGTGATGACGGTACTTTCAACGATTCGACTTAACTAACAAAACTTTAAATTCTAATATTAATTAAACTAAAGAATTATGAACAAGGTAATCTTAATTGGTAATGTAGGAACGGACCCGAATGTAAGGTATTTGGACTCAGGTGTTTGCGTGGCGCAAATCCGACTGGCCACAACAGAGCGTGGCTACACTCTGCAAAATGGTACGCAAGTGCCGGAACGTACGGAATGGCACAATGTGATTTTCTGGAGGAAATTGGCAGAAATCGTGGAGAAACATGTGCATAAAGGCGACAAGATTCTGGTGGACGGCAAAATACAAAGCCG
>OMUD01000085.1 GCA_900314125.1 uncultured Prevotellaceae bacterium
AAAATCAACGGAGCCGACAAAAAGCTGAGAGCAGTGGCTGAAGAATTGAAAGCTCATCCAGAATTCAAAAGCTACTTCAAGTCGGAAGGCACATACTATTGGAGGCCCGTGCGAGGAGCCAAGCGTCTCAGCGCCCATTCCTATGGAATGACCATCGACATCGGGGGCAACTACAAGACCTATTGGCTGTGGTCGAACCCAGGAGCGGGAGAGACCAGCAAAGTGAAATACGAGAACAAGATGCCGATGGAGATTGTGAGGATATTTGAGAGACACGGCTTTATATGGGGCGGAAGATGGTACCACTACGACACCATGCATTTCGAATACCGTCCTGAAATCCTCCTGGCCAACCCATAAGGACAACGACCCATCAACCTGAGACACAAGAGTGGGAAACTACTAAAAACACCGATAAACACGACATTTTCAAGGTTTGCAACCCAGAAAAAGACCTTTTTTACTGTTTTTCAACATTTTTTCACGAAAACCTTTGGTTTTTAGGAAAATATGTCATATCTTTGCACTGACCGAATAGGAGGAGCCTACGTGTTCCTCCTAATTTATTATATGACCACTTAGTGAGTTTTGGTTACTAAAGAAATATGATTGACAAGAAAAGAATTACAGAGCTGACTGAGGAATGGCTCAAAGACAAAGAATATTTCCTCGTGGACACTGACGTAAACAAAGACAATAAAATCACCGTTGAAATCGACCACAAGGACGGAGTGTGGATAGAAGATTGTTGCGAACTGAGCAGATTCATCAACGAACAGTGTCAGCCTGAAATCGACGATTATGAACTTGAAGTGGGCTCTGCCGGTATCGGACAGCCATTCAAAGTTCTCCAGCAATACATCAACAACATTGGATACGACGTGGAATTGCTCAGAACCGACGGAAAGAAGCAACAGGGCGAACTCACAGCTGCTGACGAAGACCAATTCACTGTGTTGGTTCAGGAAAAGCAGAAAGTGGAAGGCAAGAAAAGACCACAGCTGGTTGACGTGGAATACAAATACAAGTATCCAGAAGTGAAATGGGTGAAAGCCGTCATTGACTTCAAATAAACATTTGACAAAACACCATCATACTCATTCTCCGGTGAATACCGGACAGGTCTGAATCAGACTTTTTTCCGGTAAGTGTCAAACGGTTTGAGCCGCTAAACTCAGAAACAATAAAATCAAAATACAACATGGCAACAAAGAAATCAACAGAAAGCGTGAACTTGTCAGAAACCTTCAAGGACTTCAAAGAAACGAAGAAAATCGACAAGACCACACTCGTAAGCGTGATTGAAGACTCTTTCAGAAGCGTTCTGCAAAAAATGTATGGACACGACGACAACTTCAATGTCATCGTCAACCCTGAGAAGGGTGACTTCGAAATCTACTGGAACCGCACGGTGGTGCCTGACGGGGAAGTGGAGAATGAAGCCGCAGAAATCTCCCTGTCGGACGCACAGAAAGAAGACCCTGACTACGAAGTGGGTGAGGAACTCAGCCAGAAAGTCAATTTCGCTGACTTCGGCCGTCGCGCCATTCTCAACCTGAGGCAGACCATGGCCGCCAAGATTCTTGAGCTCGAACACGACAACCTCTACAACAAATACGCCGACAAGGTGGGACAGATTGTCAACGGTGAGGTTTATCAGATTTGGAAGCGCGAGATTCTCCTTCTCGACGATGAAGGCAACGAACTGCTGCTGCCGAAGTCAGAGCAGATTCCTGGAGACTTCTTCCGCAAGGGTGAATCCACAAGAGCAGTGATTCTGCGAGTGGACAACCTCAACAACAACCCAAAAATCATTCTTTCCAGAACCTCACCTGAATTCCTTCAGAGACTCCTTGAGCAGGAGGTTCCGGAAATCAACGACGGACTCATCACCATCCACAAAATCGCCCGTATCCCTGGCGAAAGAGCAAAGATTGCGGTAGAGAGCTACAATGAGCGCATCGACCCAGTTGGTGCCTGCGTGGGAGTGAAGGGCAGCAGAATCCACGGAATCGTGAGAGAGCTGCACAACGAGAACATCGACGTGATCAACTACACCAGCAACATCAAGCTTTTCATCCAACGCGCCCTCTCACCGGCAAGGGTTTCATCTATCCAGCTCGATGAGGAGAACAAAAAGGCAGACGTGTATCTGCAGCCTGACCAGGTGTCGCTTGCCATCGGTAAGAATGGCCTCAACATCAAATTGGCCAGCATGCTCACTGGTTATTCCATTGATGTGTTCCGTGAGCTCAACAACGACGATGTGGACAACGAAGACATCTACCTTGACGAGTTCAAAGACGAGATTGAAGACTGGGTGGTTGAAGCCATCAAGAACATCGGTCTCAACACGGCTAAGAGCGTACTTGACGCACCGAGAGAAATGCTCATCGAAAAGGCAGACCTTGAAGAAGACACGGTGGACGAGGTGCTCAGAATCCTTCGTGCCGAGTTTGAGGAATAATCCTGTGCTGATTCAGACATCTGTGCCCTGGAAAGAGAGCACACCGGAATGATGATTCATTCCAAATGACAAATTAGATAAAAAACTAGTAAAAATATATTACATGCCAGTAAGACTGAACAAAGCTTTAAAGGAACTGAATGTGGGAATTAACACCGTGACTGAATTCCTGCATAAGAAGGGTGTTGCCCTTCAAGATGCCAGTCCAAATGCTAAGATCACGGATGAGCAGTACAAAATGCTCATGGACGCTTTTGGCGCAGACAAGACCAAACATGAGGAGATCCAGAAACAAATGGAGAAAGGACGTTTGGAGAGAGAGCGCCAAAAGATGGAAAAGAAACAGAAGCAGCAGGAAATCTACCGTCTTTCTTCTGAGCCAAAGCAGCAATTCAAAGTTCTTGGTAATATCAACGACTTGAAATCCAAAGCTGAGGAGAAGAAAGAGACAGCCACTGTGGCAGCCGCAGAAAAGCCGGTGGTGGAAAAGCCACAGGAGAACGTCGTTGTCGCCGAGACCGCTGCCAAGAGCACAGACGCGGTAGAGAAGCCAAATGCTGGAGAAGCTGCCACGAATGTGGAAGTTGCTGCAAAGAAACCGATTGCAGAGGAGAAAGCAGAACAGCCGGCCGCAACCTTCCCAAAAACAGAAGAGCAGGAGGAAGTCGTTTCCACTGAACCAGCTTCTGATAATCCAACAGCAGGCAACAAGGACGAACAGCCAGCCCCTCAGCAAGAACAACAGCCAGAGAAAGAAGAGAATAAGAAAGGAAAAATTTTGGGAAAAGTGGATGAAGACGGAGTATTCCGTACAGAAACACCTACCACTGGCGTTAAACAGGTTGGATTCATCGACTTGAGCAACATCAACTCCAAAACACGCCCTGACAAGAAGAGCAAAGCAGAGAAGAGAAAAGAACGCGAGGAAAAGGAAAGGCTGAGAAAAGAGGCACGTGACGCTTCAAGACAGAGCTCTGATGCTGACAGCTCCGCCAAGAAGAAGAAACGCACCCGTATCGGCAAGGAACGCGTGGACATAAGCGCTGAAGCCGCTCAGCAGACCACCGACCCTCGCAAGAAGAACAAACAGCAGAACCAGCAGCAAAACCAGCAGGCTGGAAAGAAGAATAAGAAAAACAAGAAGAACGCCAAGCCACAAGAGCTCACCGATGAGGAAATCTCAAAGCAGGTGAAGGAAACACTCGCACGGCTCACATCCAAGCAGATGAAGAAGGGTGTGAAATACAGAAAAGACAAGCGAGAGGCCATCCACACCAAGATGCAGGAACTCGAAGAAGAGGAGAATGCAGAAAGCAAGGTACTGAAACTCACTGAGTACGTAACTGCGAATGAGCTGGCCACAATGATGAACGTTCAGGTGAACCAAGTTATTGCCACCTGCATGCAGATTGGCATCATGGTGTCCATCAACCAACGCCTCGATGCAGAAACCATCAACCTCGTGGCAGAGGAGTTCGGATATACGACCACCTACGTGAGCGAGGACGTGTCGAACGCCATCGAAGAAGTGGCTGACGCAGAGGAAGACCTTCAGCCAAGAGCACCAATCATCACCGTGATGGGTCATGTGGACCATGGTAAGACATCATTGCTCGACTACATCCGTAAGACAAATGTCATCGCCGGAGAGGCTGGTGGTATCACCCAGCATATCGGTGCCTACAACGTGAAGATGTCAAACGGAAAGCACATCACCTTCCTCGACACTCCAGGACATGAGGCATTCACCGCCATGCGTGCCCGTGGTGCGAAAGTGACGGATATCGCCATCATCATCATCGCCGCCGACGACGACATCATGCCTCAGACCAAGGAGGCCATCAGCCATGCCGTAGCCGCCAACGTGCCGATGGTGTTCGCCATCAACAAGATAGACAAACCGGGAGCCAATCCAGAGAAAATCAAGGAGCAGCTTGCTGCCATGAACTATCTGGTGGAAGACTGGGGCGGAAAATACCAGAGTCAGGATATCTCAGCCAAAAAGGGAATCAACGTTGACCTGCTCATGGAGAAGGTGCTTCTTGAAGCCGAGATGCTCGACTTGAAAGCCAACCCTAACCGCAAAGCCACAGGTTCTGTGATTGAGTCATCACTCGACAAAGGCCGTGGATACGTGGCTACCGTATTGATTGAGAACGGTACGCTTCATCAGGGTGACATCGTGCTGGCAGGAACTAACTGGGGTAAAATCAAGGCCATGTTCAACGAACGTGGACAAAGAATCCAGAAAGTGCTCCCTGCAGAGCCTGCACTCATCCTCGGACTGAACGGCGCACCTACAGCCGGTGACACTTTCCACGTGATGGAAACCGAGCAGGAAGCCAGGGAACTGGCCAACAAACGCGAACAGTTGAAACGTGAGCAAGGCATCCGAACCACCCGTCGAAAGGGACTTGAAGACATCGCTCACGATATCGCTATCGGTGGTGTGCAAGACCTCAACCTCATTGTCAAGGGAGACGTTGACGGTTCTATCGAGGCATTGAGCGACTCACTCATCAAACTCTCCACTGAGAAGATCCAGGTGAACGTGATTTACAAGGCAGTGGGACAGATTTCGGAAAGCGATGTGTCTTTGGCCAAAGCCTCCGACGCCATCATCATCGGTTTCCAGGTTCGTCCTTCACAGCCAGCAAGGCGTTTGGCTGAGCAAGAAGGCGTTGACATCCGACTCTACTCCATCATCTACGACACCATCGAGGAAATCAAGAGTGCGATGGAGGGAATGCTGGCACCGGAAATCAAGGAAGAGTATGCTGGTACGGCCGAGGTGAAGCAGGTTTACAAAATCACCAAGGTGGGTACTGTGGCAGGCGCCCTCGTGACCGATGGCAAAATCCACCGCTCCGACAAGATTCGTGTCATTCGCGATGGCATCGTGATCCACACGGGCAGCATCAACGCTCTGAAACGTTTCAAGGACGACGTGAAGGAAGTTGGCCTGAACTTCGACTGCGGTATCTCCATCGTCAATTTCAACGACATCCGTGAAGGCGATATCCTGGAGGCATTCGCCGAAATCGAGATTAAACAGAAACTCTAAAAAAGATAAGCGCTGGTTGGCAGATATTTGTCTGACAACCAGTCTTATATATTCTCAGTTTGGATAATGACACTATTGATTATAGCTGTTGCACTGATAGGCGCCTTGGTGGGATTCTGCCAAGGCGCCCTCAAACAATTGGCCAATATGACCGGAATTATTGTCGGACTGGTGATCGCCATCATGGCATATGACCGGTTCGGACAAATGCTGGCCGACCTCACGGGTGCAGAAGAGTCCACAGCTGACATCATCGCGTTCGTGGCCATTGCCATCCTCTTGCCTCTCGTGCTCGGATGGCTCGCCACGTTGCTGACAAAGGCATTTAAGATCATTCACCTCAATTTCATCAACAGGATTGCAGGTGCCGTCATCGGTTTGGTCAGCTATCTCCTGTTGCTCAGCGTGGCATTCAACCTATACGACTTCATCAAAAGCGGAGGTGGAATAAGAACAGAGAAGTTGCCTGAAAGAGAGGAGCTCTACTACGATTTGAAGCAGGCATCCCAACGGTTTATACCCGACCTTATCATTGTGACGGATTCCACAGAGGAGGCCCAAGGCGCAACACCCCGCCATTCCATCAAAGACAAAGTGGAATCAATTGGATTGTAAAGCAGAAAGATAATACAGAACATGGCTAACGAGTTCGTAAAGAAAGTAGCGGAAGAAAAATATAAATTCGGTTTCACCACCGACGTACATACAGAAATCATTGACAAAGGACTGAATGAAGACGTTGTCAGGCTGATTTCCTCGAAAAAAGGCGAACCCGAATGGCTGCTCGATTTCAGGTTGAAAGCTTTCAAATATTGGAAAAGTCAGAAACAGCCTGAATGGGGTCATCTGAAACTGCCTGAAATCGACTATCAAGACATCTCCTATTATGCCGACCCCACCAAAAAGAAGGATAACAGCCAGCCCAAGGAGATTGACCCAGAACTGATGAAAACCTTCGACAAGCTGGGCATCCCGCTCGAGGAACGCATGGCACTAAGCGGTATGGCTGTTGATGCCGTGATGGACTCCGTGTCGGTGAAGACCACCTTCAAAGAAAAGCTGGCAGAAAAAAACATCATTTTCTGCTCCATCAGCGAAGCAGTGAGAAACTACCCTGAACTGGTGCGTAAACATCTGGGATCAGTCGTCCCATACCGCGATAATTATTTCGCCGCACTCAATTCAGCCGTGTTCTCTGACGGCTCGTTCGTCTATATTCCTGCCAATACGCGCTGCCCGATGGAACTCTCAACCTATTTCCGTATCAACGCCAGAAACACAGGTCAATTTGAGCGGACTCTCATCGTGTGTGAGGAAGGTGGATACGTGTCCTATCTGGAAGGCTGCACTGCCCCGATGCGTGATGAGAACCAACTTCATGCCGCCATCGTGGAGATTGTGGTGATGGACAATGCAGAAGTGAAATATTCCACCGTTCAGAACTGGTATCCAGGCGATGAGGAAGGAAAAGGCGGAGTGCTCAACCTCGTCACCAAACGCGGACTGCTAAAAGGACACAACAGCAAGTTGTCGTGGACTCAGGTGGAAACCGGTTCAGCCATCACTTGGAAATATCCAAGCTGCGTGCTTCAAGGCGATGACTCACAGGCTGAATTCTATTCAGTGGCAGTGACCAACAACTACCAGCAGGCAGACACGGGAACCAAAATGGTGCATCTGGGGAAAAGGACCAAATCCACCATCATCTCGAAAGGAATCTCAGCAGGAAAAAGCGAAAACTCTTATCGCGGACTGGTGAAGGTGGGAAAAAACGCCGATGGAGCCCGAAACTATTCATCCTGCGACTCCCTCCTGCTTGGAAGCCTCTGCGGCGCCCACACTTTCCCTTACATGGATGTGAACAACAACACAGCCACCGTGGAACATGAGGCCACCACCTCCAAGATTTCGGAAGACCAACTTTTGTATTGCAACCAAAGAGGCATATCCACCGAAGAGGCAGTAGGACTGATTGTCAACGGCTACGCCAAAGACGTGATCAACAAACTTCCTATGGAATTTGCGGTGGAAGCTCAGAAACTCCTCAGCGTCTCTCTCGAAGGAGCTGTGGGATAAACTTATTATAAAAAGATAGACTACATTATCATAGAAAATGTTAGAGATCAAGAACCTGCATGCCATCGTGGCAGAAAAAGAAATATTGAAAGGAGTGGACCTCACTGTCAACGATGGTGAGATTCATGCCTTGATGGGTACCAACGGAGCTGGAAAGTCAACCCTCAGCAAAGTGATTGTGGGCGACCCATCCTATCAAGTGACCGAAGGAAGCATCACCTTCAACGGAGCAGACCTTCTCAGCATGAACACAGAAGAGCGAGCCAATGCCGGCATCTTCATGTCGTTCCAGCAACCGATAGAGATCCCTGGCGTGTCGATGGCCAATTTCCTGAAAGCCGCCGTCAACGCAAAAAGAAAGTCACAGGGACTTGAACCGATGAAAGCCTCAGAATTTCTCAGCATGATGAGAGAACGGCGCAAACTCGTTGAGATGGACAATAAACTGATCAACCGGTCTGTGAACGAGGGGTTCAGCGGAGGTGAGCGCAAACGGAACGAGATTTTCCAAATGGCGATGCTGGAGCCAACTTTCTGCATCCTCGATGAGACGGATTCCGGACTGGATGTGGATGCCTTGAGAATCGTGGCAGAAGGGTTCAACAAACTCCGCAAACCCGACACTTCCGCCATCATCATCACCCACTACCAACGGCTGCTCGACTATATCAAGCCAGACTTTGTCCACGTGCTCCTCGACGGAAAGATCGTGAAGACCGGAGGGCCGGAACTGGCCAGACAGATAGAAGACAACGGATTCGATTGGATCAAGCAGTCCATCTGACAATCTTGATTATGGTGAAACCTTCCTCAATCATTGAGATGGTGAAACCTTTATTGAAATGACCATCATAACGCGAAAAGCTATAATGCAAAGCGAGAAACAATATATAGAACTCTACCAAGAATGCAGGGAACAAATCCTAAAGAGGAGTTGTGCTGTGATGAACGATGTACGCGATGAAGCATTCAATCGTTTCAAATCGGCAGGTTTCCCTTCGCAGAAGGTGGAACGCTACAAATATACGGATGTGGATAAGGCTTTCAATCCCGATTATGGAATCCTTTTCACCCCACTCGGCATCCAACCATCCCGTTATCTTTTCAACATCAAGGAAGCCCCTGTTGATGCCTCAAAATACTACAACCGCATCGCAGACCAGAACGACGGTGTCACACTGCTCAACACCATGCTTGCCCATGAATGCCTGATGGTGTATGTTCCCAAAAACACGAAAGTGGAGCAGCCGCTCAGCGTTGACAACTGGATTAAAGGTGAAGTGCCATCCATGATGAACAGAAGGATTTTGGTGGTGATGGAGGAAGGAGCAGAAGCAACCGTCATCATCAATGACCATGCCACAGACCCTCAGCAATTTCTCACAACACAGGTTGTGGAGATATTCTGCCACGACAATTCCCGACTCGACCTTTACGACATAGAAGAGACCACCCCTCAGATGAGGCGTTTCTCCAACGTATATATTCAGGAAGGCCGTGACTGCAACGTGCGCCACACCTGCATCACCCTTCACAACGGACAGACCCGCAACACTTGCGATGTGATGATGCAAGGTGAGAATGCCGAGGCAACGCTCAACGGATGCGTCATCGGATCCGGCACCCAACACACCGACAACAACACCCTCATCAGGCATAGCGTTCCAAACTGCAGGTCGGAGGAACTTTACAAATATGTGCTCGATGGACAAGCCACAGGAGCGTTCGCTGGAAAAATACTTGTCGATAAAGATGCTCAGAAAACCTCCTCTCAAGAGACGAATGCCAACCTATGTGCAAGTCCTGAGTCAAGAATGTACACCCAGCCGATGCTGGAGATTTATGCCGACGACGTGAAATGCGCCCATGGAGCGACCGTTGGTGTGCTCGATGAGGCGGCATTGTTCTACATGCGCCAACGAGGCATCTCACAGGAAGAGGCACGTATGCTCCTTAAAAACGCATTCCTCGGACAGGTGGTCGATCAGATTGCCTATGAGCCTCTGAGAACAAGAATCGCCGTAAAGGTGGAAAAACGATTCAGAGGTGAACTAAAAAAATGTGAGGAATGCAAACTATGTAAATAAGCAATCAGAACTGGATAATCCTGACTCCCATGAACAGAGACGACTTTCCTATATTGTCACGTACCGTTTATGACCGGCCATTGGTCTATCTTGACAATGCCGCCACAACTCAAAAGCCAAGATGCGTGGTGGAAGCCATGATGGAGGAATACTACAATGTGAACGCCAACGTCCACCGAGGTGTGCATTTCCTCTCCCAAAAGGCCACCGACCTGCATGAGCAGGCCAGAGAAACCGTCAGGGATTTCATCAATGCCAGGACCTCATCTGAAATCATCTTCACCCGGGGTACCACAGAGAGCATCAACCTGCTGGCTTACAGTTTTGGAGAAGCTTTCATGCAGGAAGGCGACGAAGTGCTCATTTCAGAGATGGAGCATCACAGCAACATAGTCCCCTGGCAGATTCTTTCAGAACGCAAAGGACTGAAAATAAAGGTGATTCCTATCACTGATGACGGTCAGATAGACATCTCCACCTACCGGAGCATTCTGGAGCAGAGCACAAAAATCCGGTTAGTATGCGTCACCCATGTGTCGAACGTGCTCGGCACAGTCAACCCCATTAAGGAGATTATCAGCATGGCTCACGAGCAAGGCATTCCCGTACTTGTGGACGGTGCACAATCTACTCCCCATTTTAAGGTGGATGTTCAGGAACTCGACTGCGACTTCTTTGCCTTCAGTGGTCATAAGATATATGGTCCTACAGGTGTTGGGGTGCTCTATGGCAAAGAAAAATACTTAGAGCAAATGCCTCCATATCAAGGCGGAGGCGAGATGATCCAGAAAGTGTCGTTCGAAAAGACCACGTTCAACCAATTGCCCTACAAGTTTGAGGCAGGAACTCCCGACTATGTTGGCACACATGCACTGGCAACCGCCATCAACTATGTCTGCAACATCGGGATGGACCAAATCCTCAAGCACGAGCAGGAACTCACTGCTTATGCTTTGCAGCAGCTTCGCACCATTGACAATATGCAAATCTACGGGCATCCGGAAAACCATCCTGGAGACGCCGTCATTTCTTTCAATATCAAAGGAATCCACCATCTTGACCTCGGCACATTGCTCGACAGGCTGGGCATCGCCGTGAGAACCGGTCACCACTGTGCAGAACCCCTCATCCATAGACTTGGCATTGAAGGAACGGTGAGAGCTTCATTTGCCCTCTACAACACCAAAGAAGAGGTGGACGCATTGGTGCAGGGCATCCAAAGAGTAGTGAAAATGTTTTGAAAATCAATTGTAAAGTCAAATAAATCATGGCACAGAAACCATCCATTCCAAAAGGCACACGCGATTTCTCACCCGTGGAAATGGCGAAGCGCAACTATATATTCAACACCATCAAGGAAGTATATGCCCTATACGGGTTCCAACAGATAGAGACTCCCGCCATGGAGAATCTTTCCACTTTGATGGGAAAATATGGAGAAGAAGGCGACAAATTGTTGTTCAAAATACAAAATTCCGGAGATTATTTCCGTGGTATCACTGACGAACAGCTCCTGTCGAGAGATGCAGCAAAATTGGCAAGCAAATTCTGCGAGAAAGGACTTCGTTATGACCTCACCGTACCTTTCGCCCGCTATGTGGTGCAGCACAGGGAAGAACTGGCGCTACCATTCAAGCGCTACCAGATCCAGCCGGTATGGCGTGCCGACCGTCCTCAGAAGGGACGCTACCGCGAGTTCTATCAATGCGATGCCGACGTGGTGGGCAGCTCATCCTTGATTAACGAAGTGGAGCTTATGCAGATTGTCGATACCGTCTTCACCCGTTTCGGCATCCGTGTATGCATCAAAATCAACAACCGCAAGATTCTTTCCGGCATAGCAGAAATCATCGGTCAGGCGGATAAAATCGTTGACATCACGGTGGCTATCGACAAACTCGACAAAATCGGTCTCGACAATGTCAATGCAGAGTTGGCAGAGAACGGCATCCCTGCCGAAGCCATCGAGAAACTGCAACCCATCATCCTTCTCAGTGGCACCAACGAAGAAAAGCTGCAGACGATGAAAGAAGTGCTGAAAGACAGCGAGACCGGCCTGAAAGGAGTGGAAGAATGCGAGTTTATTCTCTCCAAACTGAATGGGCTGAACAACGAGGTGGAAATCGACCTCACTCTCGCCAGGGGATTGAACTACTACACCGGAGCCATCTTTGAGGTGAAAGCACTCGATGTGGAAATCGGCAGCATCACAGGAGGCGGCCGTTACGACAACCTCACTGGAATTTTCGGAATGCCAGGACTTTCGGGCGTGGGCATCTCATTCGGAGCCGACCGTATTTTCGACGTGCTCAACCAGCTTGACCTCTATCCGAAAGAAGCCATCAACACAACCAAGCTGCTTTTCGTCAACTTCGGTGAGAAAGAAGCCGACTTCTGCCTGGAGGTTCTCAAACAGGTGCGTGAGGCTGGCATCAGTGCGGAAATCTATCCTGAATCCGTGAAGATGAAAAAGCAGATGAGCTATGCCAACGCCAAACAGATTCCATTCGTGGCACTGGTTGGTGAGACGGAAATGCAGGAGCAGAAAGTAACGCTCAAAAACATGGAGAGTGGAGATCAGAGCATGCTGACCATCAGCGAGCTCATTGAAACACTGCGCTGAACACACGACCACATATAAAAGAGCTTCCTATATGAGCCCCATTGTCATTTAAAACGCAATCAGCATGAGAATAGGATTCGACGCCAAACGGCTGTTCTCCAACTTCACAGGTTTGGGAAACTACAGCCGCACCACACTGGACATACTCCTGAAGTATGTGCCGGAGCATCAATATCTGCTGTTTGCTCCGAAGACAAAGGAGACTGAAGTCACCAAACGATTCCTGGGTAAATCACAGCCTGAGGTAGTGGTACCCCATGGTAAGCCTGGGGGAAGTCTCTGGCGGACATTCCTGATGGGAAAAGACCTCAGGGAGCACCGTGTGGAGCTTTTTCACGGGCTGAGCAACGAACTACCGTCCGGACTGCGAAAACGCGGCATACGCTCTCTGGTGACCATTCACGACGTTGCTTTTCGCACTTTCACCGACATGTATAAATGGCATGACCGCCAAATCTACGATATCAAGTGGAAACATGCCTGCCGCCATGCCGACAAAATCATTGCCATCAGCGAATCAACAAAGCGTGACATCATCCGCTTCTACAACATAGATGAGCAGAAAATCGAAGTGGTTTACCAACCTGTAGCTCCTTTGTTCTACGAAAAGCAACCAACCGATGGCGCACGGAGACTTGCCGAAGAGACCATTCCCAATCTTCCACAACATTTCATGCTGTATGTGGGTTCAGTCAACAGTAGGAAAAACCTGCTCGGCATCGTCAAAGCCATGGAACTGCTTCCATCCGACCTGCAGATTCCGCTGGTGGTGGTCGGTGGCGGAGGAAGCTATAAGCAGGAAGTGCTCCGTTACATAGAAAAACAGCATCTTCATCACCTGTTCATCTTTCCTAAAAGGATTGACTCCGATGTGGCCTTGCAGGCTTTGTATCAGTCAGCGTCACTCTTTGTCTATCCATCCTTCTACGAAGGATTCGGACTGCCAGTGGTGGAAGCCTTGTTGTCGGGATGTCCGGTAGTGACCAGCGATGTGTCTTCTTTGCCAGAGGCAGGAGGTCCAGCCTCGCTGAAAGCATCGCCTTCAAGCATTGAAAGTATCGCCGATTGCATTTCCCAAGTCCTCTCCGACAATGGTCAGAGAGAGAAAATGGTGGACGAAGGCTATGCATACGCCATGCAGAAATTCAACCCCGAAAAACTGGCTCTCCAGCTTGCTGAATGCTATGAAAGCTGCAAAACACTTCTTTAGGAACTATAGCTCAATATCAACGGATTCAAACATCATCCAAACGCATCATCATTATGGAATACGACATACGTCCTCTCCAATTGCACTTACTCGACATACTCATCTCATTTCAGCAGGTTTGTGAGAAGCAAGGTCTCAAATACTATATGGTCGATGGAAGCCTGCTGGGCGCCATGCGGCATAAAGGATTCATTCCTTGGGACGACGATATGGACATCGCCATGCCCCGTGATGATTATGAAAGGTTGATCCAACACTCCAAAGAATGGTTGCCCGACCCCCTTGAATTCGTATGCTACGAGAATGACCCGAAATATCCGCTCCATTTCGGAAAGATTCAAGACGCCTCAACCACACTGATCGAACGTCCGCACCTCTACTACTTAGGTGGCGTATATGTGGATGTTTTCCCTATCGATGGTGCTCCTGAGGGAAAATGGAGGCAAAAAATCTACGACATTCACTATAAATATCTGAAAAAAGCACTGTATTTCCTCTTCCGCGACCCTTACAAGCACGGACATGGCCCTTCATCATGGATTCCTCTCCTGACACGCAAAATCTACACGCTTCCAGGACTTCAGGCAAAAATCAAACGGCACATGATGAAGCACGACCTCAACACGAGCCGTATAGCAGCCGTGAACCATAACGACGGACTGGGAAGCATGGTCGATAAAGAAGAAGTGCTGGGAGAACCGACTCCAGTGGAATTTGAAGGAAAAACCGTGTGGGGAATGAAAAACAACCATTCCTACCTCACCCAATTATTTGGAGATTACATGACTCCTCCCCCACCCGACAAAATCCATCAACACCATTTTTGGTATATGGATTTAAACAAACCTTACAGAACTTTTGAGCAGGAAGAAAAACAAAAGAAAGCAAACAAGGAACAGTAGAATAGAAAAATCTTGAAAAGAATCCAAAAGCATCAGGACAAGCCTTTCACCCACTTTTTCAGTTCTGAAGAAGATATTCCTTCAGTGCGGGGCACTGTCACCACCTGTTTGCCGTTTGCCTCACACCAGGCAAAAGCCTCCTGAAAACCGCTGTGTCGCTGGTCTGGTCCTTTGGCAAAGATATCAAAGTCCACCTCGCGCACGATGTCCTTCACATTCCGGTAAACCACCACCTCATCCACATAACGCAAGGCACTGACCATAAAGCAGCGCTCTTCTGTGGAATAAATGAGATGGGCATTGGGTTTGAAAGCCTCCACCACCTCAGAATCCTGAACTGCCACAATCAGATAATCACCCAGAGCCTTCGCCTTTCGGAACAGTTCTATATGACCTATGTGAAGCATGTCGTACACACCCACTGTAAGCACTTTCTTCATATCAATTCTATTGTAATTATATGGGGTATTCTTTATAAAAGGGTTAATACACTCATCCTGTCTGCGAAGAACATCCTTCAATGGCCTTCACCCTTATTTGGTTTTCCGGCGTTTGAAATGTTTGTGAAACTCATGCCGTTTCTCATACTTTTCAATGGCAGCATGAATGTAAGCCACGCATTCATCCTTTTGCCAGCCCCGCAGTTCGGCGTAGCGCGACACCACATCAGCGCTTAAACGGCGGTCATGGGTCACCCGCATCAGGTTGTCCAGGCACTCCTGCTTTGTAGGAGAAATCTTGAAATGAGAGCGGTTGACATCAATCACCTCGAAATGGATTCCGTCAGCCGCCTCATACCAAAGTATATTTGACAGATTTTGGTCGCCATGGAGGAATCCTTTGTCGTGCATCTCAACCAAAAAACGGACGTAAGCCTCAAACAAAGGACTGCCAGGATGAAGCTGTCCGATACTTTCCTTCAGCGAAAGGCGTGTGGTGTAGGTTGAGAGAAAATATCCCTGCCGGAACAACCCCAGTTGCTTGACTTCAATATATGCAATCGGAGTGGGTGTTTCAATACCCATCTCTTGAAGCCTGAGCGCGAACAGATAGGCACGCTTTGCTTTTGACGGACGAATAAAGGTGTAATCGACACGTTGATGAAACATCGGGACTTTGTAACGCTTGACAACCACCTGCAATCCATCAACCTCATACAGCTTCACCACGTTGCGTTTGCGATAGAGCAACGTGCCATCCGTATCAAACCGCTCAGGAATCTGACGGGCAAACTCCTGCAAGTGTTGAAAAGAAGGATTGACAACTACTGATATCATTTGAACTTACGGGTGTCTTTATAGTCGTGGTAGGAATGTTCGAAATCCACATAATCAGGTCGGTGGACACGACGTTTGTTCTCAGGGGGAAGTTCCATATACTCCCCATAAAGCGCACGAAGGTAGGTGTCATAGTCCTCAGGTCCGAAGAAAAGCTGGCTCTCAAACTCATACTCTTTACGCTGTCCTATCACCTTTTTTGAGATGATGCTCTTCTCACCGTTGTCGAGCATGCAGATTTTGTCATGTTTGTCGAAGTCGCAAGCAGTCTGGACCTTGTGCATCCACCGTTGTAAGGTGGAATTCTTAAAAAGCGACTGAACGATGCGGGGCCACCACGACGACATGCCATGCCCCCGTTTGTAAGGGTCGCGGTTGCGCATATAGAGCAACCGGTTGAGCACTTTATAGGCAGAGAAATGCAGACGGCGCTGCCACCGCTTGTCAGACACAGCATCAAGAACCCACACATCCACATACACACCTCCAAGTTGGTTATACGACCATCTCTCAATCAGGGTAGTACTGCCGTCAATCACCTTCGACAATTCGCCAGGGCACTTCTCGTAGGTTTCCGGACTGATAAACTCGTAAGGTGCAGACAGCCACTCCCGGGCATGCTTGACGAAACGGTTGAAGTCAGGACGGAGCATCGCCACATCTATATCATCATCCCATGGGATGAATCCCTTATGGCGTACCGCTCCGAGAAGGGTGCCGTTGGTGATGAAATAAGGGATGTCGTTTGCACGGCAAATGCGGTCAATTTCCCTGAGGATATTGATGCTGTGATGTTGAATCCGTTCTGTATATTTGTCTGACATTTTTTGCAGGAATTATTCCGATAAATGCTGTTTACAATTGCTAAATGTGTTGTAAATCACATAAAAATAAATACAAAAGTACTAATAATTTGAGAAATTATCAAAAAAAACATATCTTTGTGGAAGAATTCAATATCAATATGCAGCAAAAGACTGTTTTACTGGACTTATCTGACCTTAAAAACCCCACTTGCGGTTTTGGACAGATAGCTTTGAACTATGCTCATTATTTCTCTGAGCTTAACCTGTCCGACATCCGCTTCGTGTTTCTCTTGCCTAAAGGCCCGAAGAGTGATTTAGAAGAGAAAGTGGAGTGCCATTATGTGAGCACCAAGGACAAGAAATCCTACATCAATGTTCCTCCCGTGGATGTGTGGCATTCTGTAAACCAAAATCAACTTTACAACAATGCTGGGCCACAAACCCAGGTGGTTCTCACTATCCATGACCTCAATTTTCTGCGTGAGAAAGGATGGTTGAGTCAGATCAAGCACAAATGGAGGATGCGCAGGCAAATCCGTCAGGCATCAGCCATCACCGCCATCTCTGGATTTGTGGCAGACGAAATCAAGGCCACCTTTCCCAAACAGACAGTCCACAAGCAGATTCAGGTCATCTACGATGCTGTGGAGCGTATCGATGGCAAACCACAGCAGAAACCTGGTTTCGTGGACTCAGAAAAACCATTCTTCTTCGCGATAGGACAAATCAGGATGAAGAAAAACTTCCATCTGCTGCTTGATGTGATGAAAGAATTTCCCGAATACAATCTTTATATCTGCGGCGATGACCATTTCAAGGCAGGTGCGCTCATCCGCAACCGAATTCAGGCTGAACAGATAACCAATGTGAAGCTCACGGGTAAGATATCCGATGAAGAGCGCATCTGGCTCTATGCCCATTGCCAGGCATTTCTCTTCCCAAGCCAGGGAGAGGGATTCGGACTGCCTGCCATTGAGGCCATGCAGTTCGGAAAGGCTGTTTTTGTGGCACCTTTCACTTGCCTTCCTGAAGTCACAGGTGGTCATGCCTTCGTATGGAGTGACGTAAAGACCGAAACTATGGTAGAAAGCATAAAGAGAAATCTTACTGCCTTTTACAAAAATCCAGAACGGATTTCCGCCATGAAAGAATATGCCTTCTCTTTCAGCTATGAGCAGCACGTGCAGAAATACGTGGAACTCTACCGCAATTTACTCAACAATGAAAAATAAGCAAATCAAACATATTCTGGTCATCCGGTTCCGTCGTGTGGGTGATTCTGTGTTGTCCATGGCGTTGTGCCACACCTTGCGACAGACATTCCCCGATGCGGAGATTGATTTCGTGATCAACGAAGGCATCCATGAGCTCTACACCAACCATCCCGATGTGGACCGTTGCATCACATTCAACAATGATGAGAACGGCCATTTCGGACGCTATATCAAAAAAGTGTGGAAAACGGTCCATGGCACCCGCTACGACGTGATCATCGACATGCGGACCACCCTCAAGACCCTCTGGTTCTCTATCTTCTCCCGTTTCCGCACCCCGTTCAGAATCGGCTCCAAAAAGTGGTACTCCTGGATTGGCCTCTCCCATCGGGTGGACAATCATGCGGCGGGAACCGGAAACCGGATTGAGCAGAACAACATGCTCACCGACCCGCTCTCCCAAATCGCCGAGGTGAAGAAAGCCGATACATTCCGCCTCTATGTAGATGAGAATCTCCGAGATGAATATCATCATAAAATGGAAGAGGCAGGCATCGATTTCAGCAAGCCCGTCATCATGGCCACTCCAACGGCACGGTTGGAATACAAAGTGCTGCCTGCACCGACCATGAAATCCTTGCTCAGGAAAATCATAGACACCACGGGTGCCCAAATCATCTTCAACTTCTCAGGCAAAGAGAAAGAGGCAGCTGAGCGCTATCGTCATGAGCTGAATGACGACCCACATATTTTCACCAACATTGAGGCACCGTCTCTGCCTGAGCTCTGTGCCCTCATCGCCAACTGCCAGTTCTTCTTCGGCAACGAAGGTGGACCTCGCCATATAGCTCAGGCGCTTGACATCCCGTCGTTTGCCATCTTTCCTCCGGGTGTGAGCAAAGGCCGGTGGCTACCTTCGGAAGGCGAGCGTTTCGGAGGTATCAGCCCCGATGATTTCATGGAACCATCAGAACAGGATAACCGCAAACTCACCTATCAGCAGCGAATGGACCTGATGACAGAAGGGGAGATTTGGAAAATGCTGGAGCCAAGGCTCTCTACTTATTGTAAACCAAAAGAATGAGATATACATTTTTAACTCTGCTGTTGTTTTTCTCCACCCTTACCCACGG
>OMUD01000061.1 GCA_900314125.1 uncultured Prevotellaceae bacterium
CCTCATTTTGATATGTACAAATTGGTGGCGTTACTTTCATCTTTTGGGCTGTTTGCATAATAACGGCTGCGTCATGACAGAAAAAGCAAGCTTTCTCTGTTCATTTGACTTGCACGTCATTTTTGCCCATTTTCTCAGTCATGATGCCCGCATCACTCCTTCGAAAACGGACAAAAACATCTCCAAAATATGAACAAACTGAGACATGTTATTTTTTTCTCATTACTAAACGAAAAGATTTATAAATTATTTGTAATTAGTAGATGTCATTATCCATCCACTCGTGTTGAAGAATCTTTGAGGTGATGGTCGTCTTTTGCAATGGTTTGAGCGTTTTCTTTAAGAAAATGGTTGTAATTTGATAGTTTATGTGAGTGATTTGCCTTAACTTTGTGTGTCAAACATTATTTATGGATATGGCAGAAACTATCGCTTCTATCAGCAACACATATTGGAGAGGAAAAAGAAATCGGAAACATCGAGATTTCAAGTTTATCATGAAGGCCATGGCATTGCTTTTCGCATTTTTTGTCTGGGAATACGGAAGTGCTCAGGGACCAGGAAAAATGGAAAGCCATCAGCAGATTCAGGCTGAGGACAAAGTGCTACCTGATTGGGAGAACCCACATGTGCTCGGCATCAACAAACTGCCTTATCACGCCACTTTGCAATTGCCATCTAAAGAGAAGGACTGCAAAGAAATTGTGTCGCTCGACGGAAGGTGGCGTTTCCACTGGAGCCGTAATCCAGAGGAAAGACCGGCGGATTTCTTCCAAGAGGACTACGACGTGAGCGGATGGGACTATATCAATGTGCCCGGCAACTGGCAGACCCAAGGCTTTGGCACTCCTATCTACATCAATATCAACTACCCGTTTGTGAGAAACCGGCCGAGCGTCACCTCTGAGCCGCCGAAAGACTGGACCGCATACGAGAACCGAAATCCTGTGGGTTCTTATGTAACATCCTTCAACGTGAGCAAAGAGATGCTCACTAAGAACCTTATCCTGCATTTCGGAGGGGTTCACTCCGCCATGTATGTGTGGCTGAACGGGCGGAAGGTGGGCTATAGTCAGAACTCCATGTCGCCCGCCGAGTTTGACGTGACAACCTATCTCAGGGAAGGGACCAACCGTCTGGCAGTTGAGGTGTACAGATGGAGTGACGGTAGTTATCTGGAAGACCAGGACATGTGGCGACTGTCGGGCATTTTCCGTTCTGTGCAACTTTGGGTCCGTCCGCTTACCCACGTCTCTGACTACCGCGTCACAGCCAATCCCAACAACGACTTTTCCGAAGCTGACGTGACCGCCGACATCGCAGTGGCCAACACCTCTCAGCAAACGTCAGGGAAGATGAATGTGGATTTCCGTATTGATGGCAAGACTTTCGCAAAGGCTGTGCCATCCATCGCTCCAGGAGATACAGTGAATGTGAGAATCCATTACCGGCTGGACCATCCGCGCCTGTGGTCGGCTGAGAAACCGAACCTCTATCCGTTCAGCATTGCGCTGAAGGATGAGCAGGGTGGGGAAATAGAACATTTCGACTATCACCTTGGCGTCAAGCGCGTGGAGTGTGTAGGTGAGGTGTTCAAAATCAATGGAAAGAACGTGAAGCTGAGGGGTGTCAACCGCCACGACCATCATCCGTTGACCGGACGATATGTGGATAACGCCACTTACGAGCAGGACATCCGCCTGATGAAACAGGCAAATGTGAACTTCCTTCGCACGTCCCACTATCCTGACAGAGAATATATCTACGAGCTCTGCGACCGCTGGGGCATCTATGTGATGGACGAAGCCAATCAGGAGAGTCATGGCTACGGCTATGCCAACCAGGTGATGGGGCATGATCCGGAATGGCGAGATGCTCATGTGGACAGGGCTGTCTCACTCGTGGAGCGCGATAAGAATCATCCATGCGTAATCCTTTGGAGTTTGGGCAATGAGGGCGGTGTCGGTCCGAATATTCAAGCGATGTATGACAAGGTCTGTGAGCTCGATTCCACCCGCCTCCCTTTCTACGATGGAAATCCAATCTATTCCGCACTTCATGACTTCAGCTATCCTACGCCGGAAAACCTACGGGCTGAAGCGGAGAAGGAAAGCGAGAAACCCATGATTATGAGGGAATATGCCCACGCCATGGGCAATTCAGTGGGAAATTTGCAGGAATACTGGGATGTCATCTATGGCGACAGCAGCATAGCTGGTGCGGCAATCTGGGACTGGGTGGACCAAGGCATAGCCAAACCTATCGACGGCTCTCTGCCGTGTCACTCCAAGACCCTCACATTGCAGCCTGGCGAATACTGGGCATACGGGGGCGATTTCGGCGACAAGCCCAACGACGGGAATTTCTGCCTCAACGGCTTGCTGGCTCCCGACCGCACTCCCCATCCCCACTTTTTTGAGGTGCAGCATGTGTATCAGCCTCTACAGTTCATCCGTGAGGGTGACAGCCTACGCATCGTCAACCGTGACTGCTTCACCAGTCCTGATGAGTACGACATCCGTTGCGACACGCTGACATTCGACGGAGAGCGGCTGCTGAATGTGTCTGCTCACCTGAAGCACGCCACACCATGGGCTGAGGCTGGATTCACCATCGCCAACGAACAATTTGTGCTGACGCCATATTCCTATCCGTCGGAGCTCAGGGGAAAGCCGGCTAAGACAAGAAAGGTGGATGCGGATATCGTTGTGACGACCGACCAAGGCACTGTCACCATCAGTCCTTCCGGTGGACTTACAAGTTGGATTGTGGATGGGAAACAGATGCTGCAAGCTCCCCTCGAACCCTATTTCTGGAAAACACCGAACGACAATCAGAATGCTGCGGGATTTGAAAAACGGCTGGAAGTGTGGAAAGAGGCGACGGACAGACGCACCGTCAAGAACATCAGTGTGAGAAAGGAAAAGAACGGCACGGTGGTTAAGGCAGAAATGAAGCTGACTGTGGAGGCAGAACTCACACTGACTTATACCATCAACCGTGAGGGCCACGTCAAGGTGGATGCCGACTATCTCCCTCTTGGCAAAGAAATCCCACTCATTCCGAAATTCGGCATGCGGATGCGTCTGCCTGCCGACATGACAGACATAGCCTATTATGGTCGTGGACCATGGGAAAACTACCCCGACCGTAAACGTTCTGCTTTCATTGGACGATACGAAATGCCAATCACAGACTACCAGACCGAATATCTGAAACCTCAGGACAACGGCAACCGGTGTGATGTCCGTTGGTTCGAAATTTCATCGGCAAGCCGGAAGCTGCGCGTGGATGGCTGTCAGCCGCTTTGCATAAGAGCTTGGGAATATGGAGAGGAGGATCTGGACGTGGCACGACATCCTCATGAACTCAAACGCGGACAATTCGTCAACCTCAACATCGACCTCAACATTCATGGAGTGGGAGGTATCGACACATGGGGCAGCCGCACCCTTCCGCAATACACAATTGATGGAACAAAACCATATCACTACGGTTTCATCCTTAAGGCTGGGAGTGGGGGCGATGATGCTGGTGCGAAATAGATTCAGGGTAAGACATTACA
>OMUD01000088.1 GCA_900314125.1 uncultured Prevotellaceae bacterium
GGTTTAGGTGATAGACTTTAGACGTTAGACTTTAGGCTTTAGGTGGCCATCCGGACATACAAAAAACATCGCGCTGCGCGCTGGATTAAAAGGATTAAAAGGATTTTTTGACTTCGTCATAAAGTAAGTCCTTACAAGCGGGTGGCAATGCACTTGGGGCAGGTCCCGCAGCCACGACGCAAGATGCGTCGTCCCCACTTAACGCACTACGATATTAACGGTATGTACGGAAAAAAGGTAGATATGATGATTATTAGACTTTAGACTTTTATTAAAAAACTGGCAAAAACATGGATTTACGAAGGGTAGCGGCAAATTATGTGGTGATGGGTGAGCGGCGCATGATCAACCACGTGGTGGAGATTATGGGCAGCCGCGTGGTGAACTACTATCCCCTGGAGGGCGAGATTGCGCTGACGGAATGGCTCGGCGGGACGATAGAGATCCGCGAGGGCAAGGCATATCGAATCATTGGCGGTAAGGATGGTTCACCCAGCCGGGAGGAACTGCTCACGCAGGAATAGATGGCTGTTAGCCGTTTCGGACATAGATAAACCAAGTCCCTACAAGCAGAAGAGATCATCGAGCAGAACATTGTTTTGAATCATGTTGACTGCCAGTTGGTTTTTCTTTAAAGGATATGTTGTTATCATAGCGACCAAAATTCCCTTTCTTTTCTTCATTTTGCTTTTCAAGCACTCTATCTTATTTTTCAGATTATCAGCCACTGCTTTAGTGATACTGAAGGGTTGATCCGTGTATTTCATCTCACAAAGTGTTACCATTTGATCTCCCCGGTCAATAACCATGTCAATTTGCGTATTATGGTTATAGAAAGCAAATGTATTTGTGCTGATTCCCGAAATGCCAAGCGCTTTTTTTATTTGCGGAAGATGGCTCATGCAAAGCCTCTCGAACGACAGTCCACACCAAGTGTGGTATTTTGAAGTTCCTTGCAGGTGCATCCAGTTAGCCGAATCGAACGTCGGTCCACTCTTGAGGAAGCTATGGTAAAATAAACTGAAAAAGTCAATAAGTTGATAAGTAAAGGAGACATCTCCCACAGCTTTATATTTCCGGATAAAACAGCATTGTTCTAATTCTTCGAGCTTTCGTGTAAGTCCTCCTCCGTCGCTCAGTTTTGTGAATCGGATAATTTCATCACGGGTATAGCCACTTTTCTTTTTTGCCAAAGTTTCAACAATATGTATGTATTCTTCTGATTTTTTAAATAATGATGCATACAAGTTTTGATACTCGTCCTGCAGTAGAGCTGATTCCGAAAAGAAGAGTGCATCGACATTTTGAGCAAGACTTTTAGTTCTGTCGAGCATATCCAAATAATATGGTATCCCTCCCAGAATCATATAACATTCTGCTATCATGCCGTTTTCCCAGTTAATTCCCTTAGAGTTCAAGTAATTCTTTGTCTCCCACAAATTGAAAGGCTGCAATTTCATTTTAAAAGTTAGCCTGTTATGAAGTCCTCCATGGTTTCTCACAATATTCTTAACCAGCCAGGATGCAGCCGACCCACAGACTATTAGAAAAATATCATGACGCGCCGATGCCCATGAGTTCCAGAACAACTCAAGCGCTTTGACAAAATCCGACTTAGGGGTGTCCATCCAAGGCAGTTCATCTAGGAAAACCACTTTTTTTCCATCTTTGCTCATTGTGAGTAATTCCTCAAGTAGATGGAAAGCCTCAAACCAATCCTCTGGTATTTTACTGCCAACATTTTCATTATATCTACTGATGGAGACATAGAAATTCGTCAACTGCTCTTTTCTATTCCCCCTTGCTATTCCTGTCACACTGAAAGCAAAGCGATTATTGAAAAACTCTCTAATCAGAAAGGTCTTTCCCACCCTTCTGCGGCCATAAACCATCAAGAACTCTGAACGACTTGAATTACAAAGTCTTGTCAATGACTCTATTTCACTAATTCTTCCAATTATATTCATAGGACTATCGATTTTTGGCTGTAAAGATATAAAAAATAAGTTAAACCGCCAAATATATATATTATTTTTGGCTGTAAAGGTGCGTTTTTGCACGCAAACCGCCAAAAATGGAATGTAAACGTTGGGTTTGTTGTAGCCATTCGCCATACGGGGATTTATCTCAAACGACGAATGATTATATTTCAAAACGACGAATTAA
>OMUD01000266.1 GCA_900314125.1 uncultured Prevotellaceae bacterium
GCAGCCATCTGTTTTGACTGCAAAGATACGAATTCAAATCGTCGCACCCTCAAAAGTGCATGTAAAAGACTGAATTTCAATTATTTCAAAGACCGATTAGTCCACTTTAACGGGACAGTAGTGATATTATATATATAAAATAAATAATTAATTAATTAAAAATTAGAACAATGGAAGCATATTTTAACATGGTAGATTTTAACAACTATTACAACAATGAAGATAAATTTGAGTCTGAAATGGTAGAAATGATTAGATCATATGTAGAAGACAAGAAAAGAGATTGGTTTTATGAAGATCTGAAAATAGATGAGATTAAGATTAGAGAATGGTACGAAGGATGGTACGATCACATGATTATTGATGTTAAAGTTAGCAACGGAAAGACAGGTAGAAGATTAGATGGAGCTGATACATTTGAATATGAATTCACATTCGATGAAGGCAAGATCAGAACAGCAACTGAAATTAGAAGATGGGGAACATACCCGAATGATTTTTCATATAAGACAACATTATTTGAGTAATAAAAAAAAATAAAGATTAGACATTATGAAATGGTTTAAAAATAAAAAACAAAAGGAACAAGAAGGTATAGATAAATTTATAGATATTGAAAACAAACTCGATGAAGCAGGCGATTATCTTGTGTTTTAATCCCTCCAGTATTTGAACCGTTTAAAACTAATATTTCTATATTATTATGTAATCAAAAATAAATAATTATTATGGAAAATAATTCAAGTTTGACAGGCATGGAAAATAATTTTGATTTGAAAGTTAAGTATGACACATTTTTTGATGAAATATTTTTCTCAAAGGATTTCACAAATAAAATGGTAGAAAATTTTAAATATTGTCCAAGTGGTTTGACAATTGACACAAAAATTAATGAAGATAAAGACAATATTTATTTTAAAGTTTGTGCAAAGGAATATGGTTATGAATATCCAAATGAGCATGTAATTGGGGATTTCACAATAAATTCAACAAATAAGGTAACGGAAGAAATGGTTGATTATATGATTAATTATTTATTTGAAAATGGAGATAAAGAAGTTTTGAAAGAAATTGAAAATAAAGATATTTTATATTGAAAAATTTGTCTCTAATCGTTTTAATCCCTCCAGTATTTGAACCGTTTAAAACTTCAAGGTAAATTTCTTTCGCTCAAGAGTTCCAACCCTTGATCCTGAATAGTGTCAAACTTCACCACCATCAGAAAGTTTTGTAACAACAGACATACAAATAAACAAAATAACATATAAACAACATTGGATTATGTCAAAAATAATAACCATCAGCAGAAATGATGATCTGTTTCCTGAATCTTTTAGGGCAATCGGTGAAGATTGTCCAGAAAGAATCTACGCAATGGGAAACCTTGAACTGCTCAAAAGAGAACACATGGTTGCTATCATCGGCAGCAGGAAGGCAACAAGAGCCGGTAACCGCAAGGCTTACGAACTTGGATTGAAATATGCCAAGAATGGCTATGTTGTAGTGAGTGGACTTGCCCTTGGCTGTGATGCCGCTGCACATAGAGGTTGTATGGCCGGAGATACAGGCACCATTGCTATCGTGGCCACAGGGCTTGACAGAGTGCATCCCCACGAAAACATTCCACTTCAGGAAGAAATTCTAAGAAACGGAGGGCTGGTACTCTCAGAACAACCCATAGGAGCCAAAGCCAATCCGACAAGACTGGTTGCCCGGAACCGTCTGCAAGCTGCCCTTTCTGAGGAAGTCGTTGTGGCAGAGTGTCCTTTCCGCAGCGGAACAATGCACACCGTACGCTTTGCCCAGAAATACGGCAAGACCATCAAGGCTGCAATCCTTCCATACGACAAGGAAGAGAATTCTGGCAACAAACACATCATTACTTCCGGTATTGGAACTGGCATATAAATAACGTGAGTTCGACGATTTTTAAAATAGTGTAAGTTGATTATCTACAGTTCTTTCCACACAGATGCATGGTTTCTTTGGAAAGAAGCAATATGTAGATATGGCTCCCAACAGATTTACAATGAAGTTGTCGAATGACCTATGCCTTGAGTGTTCCACTTGAGCAATGTTCTTCAACTCATCATTGACTGTCTCAATAATTGCTCTCTTCCTGAGCAGAAGTCTGTCAGACACGCTCATCAGAGCACCTTTCATGTTACTCTTGAGTTTTGTTATCTGTTGTATTCCATCCACGAACAACCGTTGAAAAAGGTTCTTGCTTATGTATCCCTTGTCTCCTACCAGTTTCCCATAGATGAACTCAATGAATGATTTCAGCTCCAAAGGCTTCCTGTCATCCACATCACCAGGTGTGATCATGAAGTTTAGAAGCTCACCCTTCTCATTGCATATCAGATGCAGCTTGAATCCGAAGAACCAGCCCATAGAACATTTTCCACGCTCGGCTATTCCCTTGAACACCTTGTGGACATGGATTCTCTGATTGCGACACACACGCAAAGGTGTGCTGTCAACGAAACTGATGCCAGTGCATTTGCCTAGCAGCACTTTCTTGATGAATATGGCCAAAGGAAGAGCAACACTCTTCTCCAGCTCAACGAATCTGTTGCAGGAAACGACCTCTGGGAACAAATGACGCAAATGAACACAAACATGATTCAAATAGAAATGCTTCAGACAACGATAACCAGAACTGTGGAACAGAATGAGTATCACCATTATCTCAGCTTTCGACATCGTTCCGTCACGATGGTATTTACGTTTGTTTTTATCTGGTATGGAATATTTTTCCATCATTTGGTCAAAAAACTTGCAGAAATCATCTGCCATTACAAAAATTTCAGTAACTTTGTTTTCGGGAATCATAGCGTATTTTTTAGTTTAACATTGTTTTATTGGTATATACAAAGTTACTAAAAATTCCGCTATTCCCCAAATAATCAAGTGATTAAATATATCTTAATTTTCGTCAAACTCACGTTAACATATGTCACAGATTTATATAATCAACAAGATAAAACTATCTGATAAAGGTCTGATTATAAGTGGAAGTCAGCAGTTGGCTCATCTTCGCCAAGGTGAGCTTGATGGGGCGTGTGCGGTTTATAGTATGATGATGTGCCTTATTATTGAAAAGATCATCAAACGGTCATTAATCACTGACGTACCCACAAACCTAAAACGAAACACGTCAGATGGCAGACTGGTCAATTATTTCTTAGAAAAGCAGGGTATGGTCATTGACGGCTACATCCTTGAAAACCTTAAGGCAGACTTGCAGTCAGCGTTCAAAAGGAAAGTGGAACCCTACTATAATAATGGAGAGGAGACAGAGCTTGTAGAGGATATAATTAGATTTTTGAATGACAACCATCCTGTAGAGTTAGGGTTGTCTTATGAAAGAAAAAAATATGGACACGCAATTGTCGCAATAGGCTATAAAAAACATGAGCATATCATAACTCTATATTGTCTTGATCCTGGATATCCTATTGAGCCTTGTCAAATTTGGAATAACGTATTGGAGATTGATACGAATTCATCGGCAAAATTCAATTGTTACAATATGATGGATAATAGAAGTGCCATGATTGATGAACTACTTGTTTTTAAGAAAAAATAGAAAAATGGACAAATACAATGTCATAGCACAACAACAACATACAACGGTGATGTCTCACTATGAAGCATTACCACGGGAGTTTTAATCCCTCCAGTATTTGAACCGTTTAAAACTAAAGAAAGGGGAATGACCTATTCCGATTTATTACATAATTGAAGTTTCGGAAGTTAATAAAAACGTGACTATATAGGAGCAAAAAAGGCATT
>OMUD01000251.1 GCA_900314125.1 uncultured Prevotellaceae bacterium
CCGTAGGCGCTACAAAAAAAGGAGTTCTTCGGAACTCCTTTTTATTTTGTTATAAGATTTAACTCGGCTTTATTTGAGCAGTTTCCCGATTTGTTTTTCCGTGAGAGTTCATCTGTCAATTTCACATATGTTGTTGATTAATTCAGAAATTGATTGTGTAGAATTGAAATTCTCGGTTTTATTGATTAACTTTGCACTACTTAATTGCAGTACAAAGAACTACAAGAACAATGGAAACATTGACTATAAACGACATAGAGGCATTAGTCCGAAACGATGAGAGCCGCACACTAGAGTTGAAAGAAACAACCAGTGAGATTGTGAAAGCCATGGCGACGGCATGTGCCTTCTTGAACACAGAGGGAGGATGGCTGTTGTTTGGCATTACCCCAAAACTGAAGATTGTGGGGCAAAATGTCACAGACAACACGAAGCAAGAGATCGCCAATCATCTCCGTAAGTTTGACCCTGCCATAGACACATCCGTACAGTATATTGAACTGACGGACAAGCCTGGTTTTTATGTTATTGCCATCTATTTCGACAAAAGAATAAACAATCGTCCACCTTACACATACGACGGACGTGCATATTACAAAGTTGAAAGCACAACGGCTCCCATGCCACGCAACATGTTTGAAGAGCGGTTAAGACAAAACAATCCAGACCGCTTTAGTTGGGAGAAACTACCAAACAAAAAAGTAAGCATTGATGACTTGGACATAAATGCCATTATTAGGACTGTTCAGGAAGGTGTACGTCAAAACCGTATTCCAGCTGTTGCTTTAACTGATATGAGCCCGAAATCACTTTTGAGAAGTTTGGAACTGATTGAAGGTGATGATTTGTTGAATGCCTCCGTGGTTCTTTTCGCAAAGCAACCGACTCATTTCTTCTTACAGTGCAGTCTAAGGCTGGCTAGGTTTGAAGGGAGGGACATGACGGAGTTTCGCGACCAGACAGTATGCGAGGGTAATTTGTTTGAACAATTTAATGAAGCTATGAACTTCTGCCGGAAACACATGTTCCTTGCAGGAAGAATGGACGAAGATTACAGAGTTGACACACTGACCGTACCTTATAAAGCGTTGAGGGAAGCCATCTTGAATTGTCTTTGTCACAGGACGTGGGAAGCAGATAACTTGACTCCGAGCATTGCCATTTTCAATGACAGGATGCGTATTCAGAATCCAGGCCACTTTCCTTCTGGACTGACTTGGAAGGATTTCATTGAGGGGCAAGGTTCTATACCACATAACCCGACTATAGCAAACGTGCTCTACAAAAGTGGAATGATGGAGAGGTGGGGACGTGGCATCCAGTTGATTATCGACGAATGTATCAAGCAAGGATTGCCGGAACCGAAGTTTGAGTCAACACCTTACTTTGTCAATCTGACAATCTATTTTAAAGAAGCATTGAAGCCACGGAATGACAGCAATGTCTCTTATGACCCAAAAGATGACCCAAAAGATGACCTAAAAGATGACCTAAAAGAATTATCTAACCGTCAACGACTTATTTTATCTTTAATAAAAGAAAATAGTTTGATAACAATACAGCAGATGGCCCTAAAGATTAACACTTCAGAAAAAACCATCAAACGTGAGCTTGCTTTTCTCCAAAACAAAAACATTCTCACCCGTGAAGGTGGCCGAAAAGATGGCAGATGGGTAATCGTTCAGCCTCAATAAGTTTATTGGTAATTTCATAAAAAAGCACTATCTTTGTATAACAAATTCAGAGATCTTTGAAACCTTTTTTGATTCTCTAAGTGTGGTTACAGAGTTAGTTTGTTAGTAAGGTGAGAATGTTGTAATCCGCGAAATGACAGGCAAAAAACTTGACATTTCGTTTTACACAATTTCAACAGAAAACCAATAAAACATAAATTCCTGATTGATAGCAAATAGAGGGGTTAGCTAGTTAATAAGGCTTCTTTCCCGTAGGCGCTACCAAAAAAGGAGTTCTTCGGAACTCCTTTTTATGTTTTATGCAACTCTTTTTGACATTAATCAAAGAAACTCTTGGGCCAGATGAAAAAAACACTTCTTTACCGCAAAGGTAGAGAAGTGTTGTGGTGGAGGAAAAGACAAAGACTATTCTCTTTCAATTTCTATGTTTTTGAATTGTCTAAATGCAGGATGATGTCTATATTCCCATCTTGTACCAGGTAGTACGAATAGAATACAATTATTCTTTTCTGTCATAACTAAAGTACAGACGACCTACACCATGATACACTACATAATCCCCAAAAGCATTATCATCTATCATAACATTATCTAAATTCTTTACGCGGAAATGCACATTGCGTATTGAATCGCATCCGTTTATAAAAAAGGATCCTATCTCCGACACACTTTCTGGTATAAATATGCTTTGCAGTGAAGTGCAGTCGTGGAATTTACAACTAATTATGCATCAATCAGTTTGGTATTAAATGGTAGAAAAGTAATGGTGTAGGTTCTGTGGAGGGCAAATGAAATAGAGGATTTAACACTTTTAACTTTTTGAAAGCAAAATGGATGAAGAAAATACAGATTCGGGGGGTATTATCGCTTTTTCGGATAGTTTTTTAGATGACGAGCCATAAATGCGACAGGCTGTCGCGGCTTTACTTTGGGAATATACAATATAGATTATTGCATACTTTTTGATTTGAATGAGATTTTGTCATAAGAACACATAAAAGCAGTCGAAAGGATTCTTTCGAGAACTTCTTTGCAGCTTTCAGAACAATGAGAATCTTTGTGTATTAAAGTATGTAATAGTAAACACATCAGGCGGCCTTCGGTCTAAATCGTTCATCAAGAAGTCTCCTTAAAGAATCGCACCATTCCCGACATTCAACGCACTCTTCTTGAGAACACAGAGCAGAATCATAATCAGCCTTCTTACGTAATGGTAACATCTTATCACGAAATAGCTCATTAATCTTTTCTATGTCTTTACGTCCATTTAAACGTAAGGTTATGTTCTCTAGTGTTCGTTCATGAATATTTTCGTCCAAAGGATTTTGATTTTCATAAGCCATTGGACGTAATGGAGAAACGGTTAAGGAGTACCACATCTTTTGAAGGACAGAGTAATAGAAACAGGCTATACTCTGACTATACAACCGTTTCGAGAGAAGTTCTAAACCTGCTTTATAATAGACGTCGCTTCTTTGATTCATAATCATTAGCGCTGCGACATATTAAGCGTTGGCAATATTACTGGTTTTACTCCCGAAAGAGAAGAAAGTGTTGTAATGTATGCTCTCACATAAGGAAAAAGAATTGCAGGGGCACTGGTACGGAAGAAGATATCTTTCTCTTTCGGTTTTAATTCTGATTCGAATTCAAAGAATCCCTGAGCCTTTATCTTAATAATGAGAGCATTATTCTCGTCATTAATATTTGCCGTCATCTCTAGGCGCATATTATGACCTTCTTCATTAACTCCAATGGTTTGTTCAAACTCCACATTAAGGTTCTGTGACGTTTCTTCTTCAGGGTTCGTTGCAATGTAAGATTCAACTATTCTATAACCCTTAAAACGGAATTTTGCTATTTGTTCTGCCATAAATTATGCGGCTAATGCGTAGTAATTATTATCGAAACTTATTATTGTATTATTGAAATGCACTTGATAAGAATCATATTGGATATAGCCAAAACTATCCGAGAAGACCTTCTCCTGTGGAAGAATTGTCCAAACAGGTCTTGTTTCAAACAATACGTTAGTCATATCATTAGCATCCGATGGAGCACATATCAAAAGACATTCGTTGGGATACTGTTCCATAAAGTCCATCCACAATTGCATCTCTACCTTTTTGTAATCCGTATTTCCACGGCGGATTTCTTCAGGCTTTACTTCTACTATATGATACTCTGTCACTGCATCATAAGCATACTTTAACTTAATACCTTCAAAAAGTGATTCCCACTCCTTGAGAGTTTTCTTTAAGAATTCTTGTGCAGTCATATTAGTTTAGTAAAGTTTAAAATTATCATTGATACCTTTTGCGAAATTATGAGCGTATTTAACATTATCTTCGTAGATGGGCTGTGGCGATTTTTTCGGTTTGTAATCTGCTTTATTTCTTAGCATATTCGTTTGGTTGAACCATTGAACGAAGTCATTTGGCTCAAAGTTTGACACGGTGTTCAAACATTCTGTAAATTTTTTAATGAATTTTTGATGTGATTTGGGGCCATTTACAAGAATCTTTTGTTCATCATGTCCAATACCAAAGTATGAACTCAGTAATTCTTTTGACAGAAAGTATACCGAATAGTAAGCAGAATGCGCAGATGCCTCATACAAATTACCTCCAACCAAGTAGTCTGCTGCTGCAAGGTTGTCTTTTGATTTTTGGATATAAGGACTCATAAATACTTTCTTAATACATTTTACCACATAACTTTTTATTATGTTTATGTGAGGTTTTACCTACTTTGGGGTTGCAAATATACTTCTTTCATTTAAAATATAGCACATTTTGAAGAAAATTAACGCGGAGTAAAGTGCATTTTTAACAGTTAAAGAACAAAATCCTTTGTTGTTTATATGAAAAGAGTTCTTTTCTCAGCAAAACCATCGTATCTTCGCAAACATGCTGCACGTCACCAAGTCCTTTGACAATGCCATCATTATCAATGCCAAATAAAAGGGAACCACCCAAACCATTAGCAAAGGCGCTTACGTTCTTCAACCAACTCATAGGTTTCTTCTCTTCAAGCATCACCTTGAAGTCGTATACTGTACATTCTGCTATCAGAGTCTTTAATTCCATTTTATATGAATTCTCTTTTTACCCTGCAAAGGTACTCATTTTTATCGAAAGTAAGGCATTTGTTTACCGTTTCGCGCGTTATTTAAGCAAATTTTGTCTAAAACAAGCCTGTGGTATAAAAAAAGAAATGATTTGTGATGAAAAATGACTACCTTTGTACCCACGAATCAGGAAATTGGCAAATATGACAACGAACAAGCACTTCAACACCTACAAGGAGGGACTGGACCTGGAGTTCCTGCGGGAGTACTGCATGGAGCATGGGGAACGGCGGACGTTCGAGCGGGGCGAGACACTGGAGGAGGCGGGCGAGCCGGCACAGTGGGTGGCGTTCGTGGAGCGGGGATGCTTCAAGTACATGGTTCACAACGACGAGGAGGGCAAGGACTACTGCACGGGCTTCGCCTTCGAGGGCGAGTTCGTGGCCGACTTTCCCTATTGTCTCGACGGTGACGTGTCGGAAGTGAGCATCGAGGCCGACATGCCCTGTGAGGTGCACATTATCAAAGGCATTGATTTGCAGCGCATGTTCGACGACGACATTGACAAGATGCATATCGGTTGGCAAATCATGTGCAACCTGTTCAAGATGGTCTATGCCCGCGATCTCGACCACTACCGCTATACCGCCCGTGGCCGCTACTTCAAGTTGCTTGACCGTTGTCCGCAGGTGGTGCAGATGCTTTCGTTGAAGGACATCGCCTCGTTTCTCAACGTCACTCCTACATACTTGAGTAAATTGAGAAAGGAGATTACATTCGGAGATAAAAGATGACACACGTTTTGACTCAAAACAACTATCTTGAGCCAAAATTTTCCAAAAAAATGAATAATTTGCTCACACTCGGCTAAACTGTGAACAAGTTCACTTTGGCACTCATTTAGCCACGAATTTCTCAAACTAGTTTTAGAGTTGCACCCTCGGCACCCGATTTCCTGACGGTGCCGGGGAACTTTTGTATTCTTTTGAGTAATTTCGTAGTAAAAAACTAAAGAAGTAATGTTTAAAAGGCAAATCATCATCATTCTTGCCCTTGCCACTCAACTGGCATACGGGCAGGAACAATTATGGCAACAATGCAACGAAAGTCTGCCTGGCGATATTCACATCATGCCAGTGCGATGTTCAGACAACAACCACCAGGAGGGCGCAAAGGCGAGTGTGGAGTCTACGCTCGACGGAGACAACACCACGTTATGGCACTCGGCATTTTATCCCGAACACAAGAGGGTGACTCCAGAGACACCTGCTGAACTGGTGTATGAGTTCGAGAACGTGGAACAGGTTGACTACATGGTGTATATTCCGCGTCAGGACGGATCCCCCAACGGATATGTTACAGAAGCGGAGGTGCTGGTAAAGACCGCCACAGACACTGAGTTCCACCTCGTGGGCCGCTACACATGGGAGAGCGACATCGAGCCGAAGACAGTCCGATTTGAAGAAGGACTTCAGTCGCCGACGGCTATCATGTTCCGTGTCCTTCATGGCGTGGGCGATTTAGGTTCATGCGCCGAAATGCGTTTCCGACGTGACGGGGAATCGCTGAAGCCCTGCCCGCTCTTTGCCGACAACCTCTGCACGACCCTGAAACCAAACGTGACGGATGAAGACATAGAGCGCACGGAAATCCCCGTATTCTGTGAATTGGCCAAGCGGCTGAAAAATGGCTCTTATCAAACCGCCTACCGTGTGGCCTCGTTCGACTGCTACGACCATCCGCTATGGCTATCAAAGGAATGGCGCACACCTGAAAAGTTCTATGACCAGTTACAGGGCGTGACGGGAATTGTCATAGAGCCTGGGAAGCATCTGATTATGGTGAGCGGTCTGCCCGACGGACAGGCTGCCGACCTGAAAGTGGTAGCATGGTATGCCGGAAAGACGGGCAACAACTTTGATGGCAGCAAGCCGGAAATACTCACCTACCATCTGAAGAACGGAGCTAACATCATCGACCATGAAAGTTCTTGGTCGGGACTGGCCTACATCACTTATTTCTCTGAGGGACATGCAGCCGATAATCCGCCTATCCACGTCCACTTCGTCGGTGGCACCGTCAATGGCTATCTGACCCCCGACATGACCGACGAGCAAATGCACCAGATGACGCTCACGGCACCTTCGCGCTTCATCGATGTGGTGAGTTGCAAAGTACATGGCGTGTGGACGGCGGCGGGTATGCATGAGTTCTGCAAGGCTGAAGATGGCAAGTCGCTCGGCTACCGTCAGTACATGAACATCCTCGATTCGCTGATGACTTGGCAACAGCAACTCGTAGGCATGGAGAAGTACGGACGCATACCAAGCAATCGCAGTCTGCTCTATGTCAATTTCACTTTTGGTTCTCTCTATCAAGACAAATTCGGTATCAGCGCACACATTGACTTGGAACGTCAGCTGCTCAACTGCCAATCCTTGCGATTCGGCAACTCGGAAACAATCTGGGGACTGGCTCATGAGTGGGGGCATCAGCACCAGTTGCAGCCCAACTTCTGTTGGGGTGGAGTGAGCGAAGTGACCAATAACCTCAATGCCTATTACAGCCTGAAGCGCATGGGTTATAGCTACGCAGACCTTGAAGAAGGCAAACGCATAGGTCTCGAACAAGCTGTGGAAAAATACATAGACGGACAGACTGATGACTGCATCTTCCAGCAAAACGAGGCCCATGAGAACGCCTTCGAACAGCTTTGCCCCTTCCTAAAACTCGTCAGCTATTTCACAACCGAGGGAAACATGCCCGACTTTCTGCCTGACCTATACGAGACACTGCGCCATTCCGATGTGACTCCCGACTCGACCAACATTGTTCCATACGTCCTCAATTTCATCCGCAAGGTCTCACTGCTAAGCGGTTACAATTTGACACCCTATTTCGAGCGTTTTGGCTTCCTCCGCATCAAGACTTTCGAACTTGAAGACTACGGTAAGTTCACCTACGACCTGACACAGGAACAGTTTGACAGTTTCCATCGCGAAATGAACTTGTTGGTGAGAAAAAAGAAACTGAAGACGATGCCCGTCGGAATGGTTGAACAAATCGCACATCTTCAATTGTGAAAAGAAAAATCAAACAAATAATAAACAAGAAGTAGTAAAGATGCTTCATAATGTTGTTAATTATGAATCCTCCTCACACCGTCAGTGATGATAGTGTGAGGGATATTTTTATTGCGTCATTAAATTCAATAACCCTTTTTATCGTCCTTACATATATCAAGCCATAGTCATATATATATGGTACTTGTTCCATAAAGCCTGATAAAAAATGGCAAAAGGCGAGAACATCCCTGCAACGTCATCTTGGCGTTGCAGGGATGTTGTTTTAATGCTATGATTCTAAATTATCCGAATAGCTTGCCGAGCAGACCAAGTACGTTGCGGACACTGTCCTTATCAGGCACAGGGATGTTCAGAGAGGTCTTTCCAGTCTTTTCGTCTGTAGTGACAATGCTGTCAAGGAGCTGCTCTGTAGATTCCGGCGATTTCAATGTCTCAGCAAGAGAGGCAAAAAACGACATGCCTTGAGCGACAAGTTCTTTAGGGTTGCTGCTCATCTTGTGGGATGAAGATGGGGCAGAATGATTGCCTTGGCCATGTGAGCCACCAGATGTGCTTGTTTGTCCTTTTTGGGCTGGGTAATCAGACTCAGAGGCAGAAGGTGTATGGTTCGTGCTTGCTCCACTTTCTTCTGAATGATTATTATTGTCTTCTGATGAGACGGCATCTGACGTGGCTTGTCCTGCCGTTTCTTCACCGTAAGGTTCAAACGGCAACTCGGGCTCTTCTTCTGACAAATCGTTTTCTTGCTCAGTGTCATACTCATTGATGGCGACAGGTTGTTCCGGTGTTTCTTCCTGCATCATGTCATTCAGTGTCTCCATCATCTGGTCGAGTTTTGACTTGTCGCCCGTAAAGATTGTGTCAGCTCCGTTGTCAAGGACACCCTCAAACATGGCAGACTTGAATCTCAGCGTGTCAAGCATACGCTCTTCTATCGTATCAGTAGCGACGAGGTTTATAACCTGCACATTACGTTCCTGCCCTATGCGATATGCTCTTGCAATACGCTGTTCCAATACGGCCGGATTCCAGGGAAGGTCAATATTTATTACTGTGGATGCTGCCTGAAGATTCAGTCCTGTGCTGCCGGCATCTGTTGAGAGGAATACGCGGCACTCTGGCGAATCAGAAAAGTTGTCTATCAAGTCTTTCCGCTGTTTTGAAGGTACTCCTCCATGCAAATTGGCAAAGCCTATGCCTTTCTTTTCTAATTCGCCTGCTATAAGGCGGGTCATGCGTTCCCACTGACTGAACACCACCACCTTTTCCTCATCATTCCCGTCAAACAAATCCACGATGATATTGATAACCTCATCCACTTTTGTGTCGTGACGGGATTGTTGGTCAAGGATGAAAGTGCTGTCACACAACATGCGCATTTGCGCAAGACACAGCATCAAGCGGTTGCGGTCGGCCTCTGAAAGAAATTTCATCCGTTTCCATTTTTGCATGATACGGCTGATGATGGATTTCTGTTCATTGTGCATCTCCATTTGTGTCTCTGTCATTGGCACGAACAAGTTTTTGTCCTGCCGGCCTGGCAGTTGGAGGCGCACTTGCTTTTTCGTTCTCCGAATCAGACGAGACTTGAGTTTCTCACCAATTTGATTCAAATTTTTATACGCAATGACTTTACCCAACTCACTTGTCTCAATATGCAAGTTCTTAAATTTATAGAAAGGTCCGAGACAATATTGGTCAACCAACTGCATGACAGAGAACAGTTCCTCTAATCGGTTTTCCAATGGTGTTCCTGAAAGGATGACGGCATAACGCGATGTGATTTTCCTGGCAGCCTGAGCTATCTGGGTTTTCCAGTTTTTCAGTCTCTGCACCTCATCCATGATCAGCATGTCGAACGAAAGTGAGCCAAGCAATTTGATGTCGTTGGCCACGGCATTGTAAGATACGATTTTATAGGAATACGCCACGGATGGATCATATTGTACCTTGCGTTTGAGGTGATTTCCTTCAATCACCAAAACGTCTTTGCCCGTGAATTTCTCGATTTCTCTTTTCCACTGGTATTTCAGCGAAGTAGGGCATACGATCAACACAGTTTCCACATATCCGCATTTTTGGAAAAGCTCTGCAGCAGTAATCGCCTGAATAGTTTTGCCCAGTCCCATCTCATCGGCTATTATGGTCCGTCCTTGTTTGAAAGCGAAACGCACCCCTTCTCTCTGATATGGATAAAGTGTGGCATTGTGAACCAGACTGTCGATGTCGTTGTCAGTGAGATTCACCTCAATTTTCGTCCTCTCAAGTTGTTCTCGTCTTTCTATGATATAGTCCATGGCATCCTGATAGAAACGGAATGAAGGACTGATATTGACTGCTTCAACCAGAAAGTCCATATAACAACTGTATGATTCTGGCAACAGTACACCTTCTTTATCAAAAAATCGGCTTGCAAGCATCTCGTATTCGTCCCGATGCTCACTGCCTATGCGGATTTTCACCTGCCGTTCACCCTTATACGACAAATAAACAGAAGTGTATGAAGGAAGTTCCTTATGAACTCTCAAATTCTTTTGTCCGCCAATCCACAATTTCACTTTCTCAAGGTGTTTGCAAGTGCCCAGTTGTGAGGACTTGAAGTCCATGCATGAGCAGTAGTTCCACGGACTGTCATACCCCCTATAGACAACCTTGTATTTGTTCTTTGTAGATAGATTGCTCACCACATATTCTCCAGGAGAATTCTTGTCATCCACAGCCTGGCAACCCATCGCTTCCTCTTGGGCGATATTCTGGCGGAGTTTTATTTGCCATTCCTCCAGTCCCATTTTCTCCGGTTTGACAATCCATGAGAGCCTGGGTTTGTGAATAGTTCTTTTTCGTCTTTTACTTTTAGTCGTACCTGTTTTTTTACTCCTGTTATTATTGCTTGTTCTCATCACCTTACAAACTGTTTTGTTATTATATTCTTCATGTCAATCGTTTTTACTTCCATTCTTTCTATGACAGTCTCATTAAAAAAACGCATGAGCATACGCTGAATAGAAATCCATGCGAACTGCTCGTTTACATAATATTTGACATTCAAAAATAGACTAAACATGTTTACTTTTGTTTTTGGAATGCAAATATAATAAGATTATCATCATATTTAAACTTTATTGGCAACAATCATTGAAATTTAAGAAATTATTATGGTAATTATCCGAATTTGCATAAATGAATAAAAATGAAAGGTTGCATCATTGCCATTCCATCCATTTTTTATGTCGAGGGTTTATCTTTCAATTATACATAAGTTGCTGATTAATTTACGAAATGGCTCCGTTCCTGTTAGAGAGGATTCATATATATTTGACATTCCTTTTTTCAATGAAGACGTCATCAGAGAGTTGCTGAATAATGCATTTGCACATCGTGACTATCGGAAGAATAGTGAAATTGTAGTGAAGCAATATCCTGCAAGGCTTGAAGTGATAAATGCTGGTGGATTCCCCAATGGAGTTACTATTGATACATTGCTGACTGCGCCAAGTACACCAAGAAATAGACTCTTAGCTGATGTGTTATCTAAAACAGGTGTCGTGGAACGCTCAGGACAAGGGATTGACAAGATATTCTTGCTCACATTGTCAGAAGGCAAGCCAGCCCCAGATTACACCAAAAGCGACGACTTCAATGTTGTTGCCATTTTGCTGGCCAGAGTAAAAGATAGGGCCTTTGTCATGTATGTGCAGGGCATACAAGATAGCCTCCCTGAGGACAAAAAACTCTCTGTGTTTGAAGTGATAGCACTATGTGAGATTAGAGATGGTATGAAACGCCCCAGTAATAAGGAAATTACAAAAAAGTTGGAACAGATGGGGATTATAGAGAAACATGGCAAGACTAATGCCATTTACTACATTTTGCCACGTCGCTATTATGAACTAACGGGTGATTTGGCAGCATATTCTTTGGCAACGGATTGGGACATCAATCAAGTTTGGGCTGTAATCCTACCATTCTTGCAGAAATATGGTAAAGCAAAACGCTCAGATTTTGCGAAAATTGTAGGAGATCATCTTTCTGAGAAGCAATTAAGAAGATTCTTAGACTTATTTAAGTCTAATGGTTTCTTAAGGACAGAAGGACAAAATCGGAATACCATCTATTTGCTAGGTGACTCTTATACAGCAAATAACAGTCTTATCAATAAAGCACTTGCAATTGGGTTAAAAGAACTAAAAGAA
>OMUD01000029.1 GCA_900314125.1 uncultured Prevotellaceae bacterium
CACGCATAATGTTACAAAAAAACAGCATAAACAAATATCGTTATTTATTTACGCAACGCAATGGCCATTGTAAAGAATGTTTTTCTCATGATTGAATTGATTTTTTAAGCGTTATAATACAAATTATTGATATAATGCAAAGTTACTGCAAATAATCTCATTTTTCGCCCCCCCTCTGTCGAAATTTGTTAAATATTCTTATCCCAACCCTGTTGCTGACTATGCAAAATGAAAAATAAATATTATTTTTGCCGTGAATTTACGGATATTAACTCCGTATTTTAATAAAAAATCGGGAATAAAAATCCGTATATTGACCCATCATGATATGATTGAAAGAATATTTAAAGTGGCTGATGCCCAAGAGGAAAGCGTTTTTCTGTTACGCAGTGTCATGGTCTGATGTATATCTTCTTTGAGGTGCCATCGTTTTGCCTGATGATGTTCAGCCCTGGCTTGAGGCTGCTGCGCATGATGCCGCTGGCGGAATAGATGGCAGCAGGCATGGCGCCATGCGCCAGGGGCTGTCTGATGTCAGACGGCTCGAATTCCAGCTGCTGGTCAAGCCATGCGATGCGTTTGGTTATGAAGTCCTTGATGTAGCTGATTTCCTCGTCGTAGGAATTGGCAAGAAGCCAGTTGTTGTAAATGGTCTGTCCCCAGCGGGGCCATGCCTCGAACTCACGCTCCACTGCGCCCGACTCAGTGAGCAGCGTGGCCAAGGAATCCACCACGCCTGTAACGTCGGCATACTTGCCTCTCCGATACTCTGCATAGCGGGCTTTCAGTTCTTCCACATAGGACGGATCCTGCATCAGGCGGTCGAACCAGAACGGCATCTTCGTACCAAGACCCGCGTCATTGTTGGAGGGGCTGCGAAAGCATCTCAAAGGAATTGGCGGCGGTGTGAGCAACGATGAAATCAACAGCATGGAGCAATCGCTGACGGAACTGGAATCAGCCAATGCTGAGGTTGAGCGTCTTCGTGAGGAACTCACGCCGAAAGTTAAGAAAATGAACGAAGTGCTTGCTCAAGTAAAAGAGGCTTACGCTGAAAAGAAAAAGACACTGAAGGGTTACTATCCACAGGAACGTTGGATCGAATACGGCATTCCTGATAAGCGGTGATTCTTTCACATCCGAAGAAGCAAACAAGGGAGCCTGCACGTGAACCTGCGGGCTCCCTTGTTTTTTTATTTTCCTTTTCTTTCAATCTTTTCTAAAGAAAGCACCCTGCGTTTTTGAGGGGTTATTGTTCTATGTAGCTGTGGAAAGAGTGGGGTGGCATCGTCATGTTGAGGTGCTTTTTGCCGAGCCCCACCGTCACGCTGCGTTCCTGATCGGTCTGGTTGCCGGCTATGACCACACGCTTTCCGTCGGGGCGGACAAAGACGATGACCGGCGTCCCTTTACTCTCATCGCGGCTTACGTAGCCTGTCATTTGGCTGCCGGGAGGTACCAAGTGGGAGAAATGCTTCACGGCATAGTATTCGGCGGTGTAGCGGAAACGTTTCGTCTTGCTGTCAACCTGGATGAGCGCGTTCTGCTTCCAGCCCCAAGGACTTTCACCGTTGTCCTGAAGAATGAAGTTCCAAATGAAGTATTCATCGCAGCCGCGGCCTATATAGTCGCACAAAAGATGGAACGTGTGCTCGCCTGCTTTCCAGTCCATCGAGCCGTTGCCGCATTCACTCTCGCTCGAGATGAGGTGGAGGGCTGGATAGCGCTCACGGAGTGCAGACAGGTGCTCCCGGCATTCCCATTGGATGCCCAAACCTTTCACATCGTCTTTCAGACCGTCCACCGTCTTCTCCACGTAGTCCAGGCGGTTGGTGTTGAACGTGCCGAGATAAAGCTGCACCTCAGGATGCTCGCGCTCAAGGGTGGGGCGCAGGTATTCTTTGTTGAAGCGGATGGTGCCTTCGGAAGTCCAGGCGCACCCGGGATAGGGGGTATAGGAATAGGCCTCGTTCTGGTACATCACCATGTCTATCGGAATCCCTTCGCCACGATAAAGCTCGATGAACCGGCAGAACATGTTGGCATAGGACTGCAGATAACGGGGATCCTGAATCATATAGTCTTGAGTGGCAAGACGACGGGGGAATACTCCGTTGCGGTCGCCCAGGAGTTTCATCTCGTCGGGGTCGATGGAGGCAGTGGAAGTGACGGAACCGGCATAAAGAAGCGCATCCTTTTCCTTTGGCTGGCGGTTGTGACGACTGCTTAAGACGGGGTAGTCTTGATTGATCTTCATCCAGGAAGGGGGACTCCAGGGAGACATCCAGAAGGTGAGCGATGGCTGGTGCTGCTGGGCCATCTTGATGAGGCGGATCACGTTCTGCTTGTCGTGCTCGATATTGAAGTGGGTCAGATGAAAGTCGCCAGAGACGGTGTCGCAGCTGTACCATGCACGGCTGTAGTCGTTGGCGTTCATCGTCAGGCGCCCACGCGTGAAGCGCAGGTCGCCGTCGGGGGCGAAAAGTCTGCGCATCACTTCGTTCTGCTCTGATGGTTTCAGTTGTTCCAAAGCGTCAAGGTCCAACTCGTTGAAGCAGGTGCCCCAGGCGCGGAAGGTGTGGCCCTGCTCACTGCCGGAGAGGGTCATTAGCGGTTGGAAGGCCGGTTTCCCTTTCAGAGAAGCCTTGCTTTCCTGCCATTCTTGTTGCTCTGTAGTCGTGTAATGAATGAATGTCTGGGCCTCCATGCCTACTGCCGACAGCAGCATGAAGATAGAGGTGATGGTTATCTTCTTCATTGTTTTGTCAATGTTAATAGTTCTTTAAAAGATTAAGGATAATTCTGTTGCCCTCTTCTTTTTGGGGACCTTGTAAGTTGTCTTGTTTGTGAATTTGAAAATTAAAAATTTTATCGTTACTAATCAGACACCACAAAGTTACGTTTTTTTTTGACATTTAGTGATGATATATCTGAAACATTCACATTTCGCTCGGCATAAAAAACAAATTTTTTTACAATATTTGGCTTCGCCGAATATTATTACTATATTTGCCAAAACAACACGGTTTACAAACCATAAAACCCTGATAATTATGAAAACAAACAGATTTATTTTTGCCATAGCAACTCTGGTTGCCATCAGCCTTATCTTCGTGAGCTGTTCGAAAGACGATGACAATGACAATGGCGGTGGAGGAGAAAAGAGCCATTCCCTCATCGGAGGATGGATGGACGATGATTCTGACAATAACGCACAGTTCTGCTACATATTCGAGGAAGACGGAACCGCATTGTCTGTTGAAATACAGAATCCAGAGGATGCAGACCCGGATGTGGATGTCATGCTAACCGACTGGAGCGAATCAAAAGGACGTATCACCTTCACAAGAGGTGTGTGCAAGGAATCTGTCGATTTTTTCTTCTCGTCGGATGGAAAGAGAATCAATATCACCGATGAGGACGGAGGCTCTCAGACTCTCACACGACTCACCGAAAGCGAACTTCAGACGGTGCGCGCCAAGCTTAATCTCGACCCTGACCTCGTGGGATTCTGGAAAAATGAGACGGGCACTGGTTTTGTGGAACTTGACCCTGATGGGCATGGAACACAACTCATTCTTTCGGGGCTTGATTATTTCACCTCTTTAAAATGGGAAACGAAAGACGGAGTAGTATCTTTCAAAACGTTCAAGAATGCAACAGCTAAACGTAGTTATACCGTTGCCGACGACAAGAGCTATTTCATGTTTGGAACCTTAAAGTATGAGCGGATAACGGAGCAGGAATACAAGAAACAGTTTAATGCTTTCAATAAGACTGTCAGCATCGTTAAAGCTTGGGAACTCCAGACCCCATGGACTTCAGACTTCGCTTCATCTATTATGAACCCAGTATATCGCAATTATTATGTTGTATTCAATGCCGACGGCACATTCTTTGTCGTGGCATTGAAGGCGAAAGACAGTAAAGGAGCCAATATCACTGAAGTCAAGAAGTATGAGGGTAAATGGCAGTTCGACCGCAGCCTGTTCACTTACACCATCAATAAAAACGATCAGTATGGGGCTGTTCCATGGAGGCTGCAGCAAGGATTCTTGATGTGCGGATTGCCTTTTTATGCTTCTATGATAGCGTATGATAAATATTGGGGAAATGGAGATTTCGCGGAAACTGACATAGACAAAGTACAGCAATACATAGAAGGCTATTGATTAGGGCGGTCAGTTTGATGTTCTGAGAATATGATTTAAACATTCGCTTGTGGGGACTTAGTTATGATGAAAAAAACGCTCTTTGCCCTTGTCCTTATTTTTGCTTTTATAACC
>OMUD01000084.1 GCA_900314125.1 uncultured Prevotellaceae bacterium
AGATGAATGAAATAGAACGCAGGCGTACCTTCGCCATCATATCCCACCCTGACGCAGGTAAGACTACGCTCACAGAGAAACTGCTGTTGTTCGGTGGCCAGATCCAGGTGGCTGGAGCGGTGAAGTCGAACAAAATCAAGAAGACCGCCACCTCCGACTGGATGGAAATCGAAAAACAGCGTGGAATCTCCGTTTCAACCTCAGTGATGGAGTTCGACTACAAGGACTATAAGGTGAATATCCTGGACACTCCCGGTCACCAAGACTTTGCTGAGGACACGTTCCGAACGTTGACCGCCGTGGATTCCGCAATCATCGTGATTGACGGTGCAAAAGGTGTGGAGGCCCAAACCCGCAAGCTGATGACCGTCTGCCGCATGCGCAAGACTCCGGTCATCGTGTTTGTGAACAAAATGGACCGCGAGGGACGCGACCCGTTCGACCTGCTCGACGAGATTGAGACTGAGCTTCAAATCAGTGTGCGCCCGTTGTCATGGCCAATCAATCAGGGGCAGCGTTTCAAGGGTGTCTATAACATCTATGAGCAGAACCTGAACCTCTTCACCCCTGATAAGCAAATGGTGACGGAGAAGGTGGCTGTTGATATCGCATCACAGGACCTCGATGAGCGGGTGGGGGCCGAAGATGCGGCGAAACTGCGCGACGACCTGGAACTGATAGACGGTGTGTATCCTGAGTTTGACGTCAATACCTACCTCGATGCTGAGGTGGCTCCAGTATTCTTCGGCTCTGCGCTCAACAACTTCGGTGTGCAGGAGTTGCTCGATTGCTTCGTGGAGATAGCCCCGAATCCTCGCCCAACTCAGGCTGAAGAAAGGATGGTGCAGCCGGAAGAGCCTAAGTTCACCGGTTTTATCTTTAAAATCACAGCGAATATCGACCCTAACCACCGTTCCTGCACCGCATTCTGCAAGGTGTGCTCCGGCAAGTTCGTGCGTAACGCTCCTTATCTCCATATCCGCCACAACAAGACGGTACGTTTCTCTTCGCCAACCCAGTTTATGGCTCAGAAGAAAAGTACTATCGACGAGGCCTATCCGGGTGATATCGTCGGACTGCCCGACAATGGCATCTTCAAAATCGGTGATACGCTGACCGAGGGGGAGAACCTTCATTTCAAGGGACTTCCGAGCTTCTCTCCAGAGATGTTCAAATACATTGAGAATGCTGACCCGATGAAGACAAAGCAGTTGGAGAAAGGCATCGCCCAGCTGATGGACGAGGGTGTGGCACAGCTGTTTGTCAACCAGTTCAACGGTCGGAAACTGATAGGCACTGTGGGCCAGCTGCAGTTTGAGGTGATTCAATACCGCCTTGAGAACGAATACAATGCCAAGTGCAAATGGGAACCGGCCAGCCTCTACAAAGCCTGCTGGATTGAAAGCGACGACGAGGCCGAATATGAGAATTTCAAGAAGCGCAAATATCAGTATATGGCGAAAGACCGTGAGGGACGTGACGTGTTCCTGGCTGACTCCAGTTATGTGCTGATGATGGCGCAGCAGGACTTCAAGCATATCAAGTTCCATTTCACCTCGGAATTCTGATCCGTTTCCCTTGTGAATAATGGCAACATCAAGAATGTGAATCAACAAATTAAAACCACATACACAAAGTGTTAGCAGATGAAGTGAAAAAAGCGGTGGAGGTGATGCGCGCCGGTGGCGTGATTCTTTATCCCACCGACACGATATGGGGCATCGGTTGCGATGCCACGAATGAGGAAGCCGTGAAGAAGGTGTTTGAAATCAAGCGCCGTGCCGACAGCAAGTCGATGATCAGCCTGGTGGACAGTGCTGACCGTCTTGCCCGCTATGTTCGCAATGTGCCTGATGTGGCATGGGATTTGATAGACCTCGCCACAACTCCCCTGACCGTGGTGTTCGACGGGGTGAGCGGTCTTGCACCTTCTATGATTGCGGAAGACGGCAGTGCCGCTTTCAGGGTGACTGGCGAAGAGTTCTCCCATGAGCTTTGTTACAGGTTCCAGAAACCGATCGTCTCCACCAGCGCCAACATCAGCGGTGAGCCGACAGCAAAGACTTTCGCAGAAATCTCTGATGAGATCAAGGATGCAGTCGATTATGTGGTGCGCTACAACCAGCGTTGCAAGGAGAAGCATGAACCTTCGAAGATTGTGAAAATCGGCATCGACGGGCAGGTGAAGATTATCCGAGGATAAGATTCTGCCTGCTCTGCGAAGCAAAAACTGCATTGAGATGAAAGGAATGACCACCAACATGCGCCGGAAGGAGATAGGCATGCTCCAAAAAGTCGGCAATTTGTTCACTGGACGCGACGGCAGCCAGGGACGGCTTGTCATTGCGTTGAGCCTGGTTGTCGGACTTTTCACCGGATTGGCAGCTTTTGTGCTGAAATTCCTGGTTGAGGAGATTGAGGATTTGCTGACTGAGGGTTTCGATGCCACTCAGATGAACTGGCTCTACCTCGTCTATCCTGCAGTGGGTATTCTCCTCACTTCATTGTTTATCCGTCATGTGGTGCGTGACGACATCAGTCATGGAGTCACCAAGATATTGTATGCCATCTCCCGCAAACGTGCGCGAATCCGTCCCCATAACCGCTGGTCGAGTGTGTTGGCCAGTTCCATCACCATCGGATTCGGTGGGTCCGTCGGAGCCGAGGCACCGATTGTGCTCACTGGCTCTGCCATCGGTTCTGACCTTGGCAAGCGGTTCCATTTGCCTCCACAGACGCTGATGTTGCTTGTGGGATGCGGTGCTGCTGGTGCGGTGGCAGGCATTTTCAAGGCACCGATTGCGGGACTGATGTTCGTGATTGAGGTGCTGATGCTCGACCTGACCATGCGGTCGCTCTTGCCTTTGCTCACCACAAGCATCACTTCGGTGTGTGTGTCATACGCTCTCTACGGCACAGACTCCATGTTCTCGTTCAACATGGATAAGCCGTTCACCATCGACATTATTCCAGCCTGCATCCTGCTTGGCGTGTTCTGCGGATTCCTCTCCCTCTATTTCACCCGCAGCATGAATTGGTTTGAGCGGATTTTCGCACGCCTACAGTCGCCATGGACGAAGTTCGCACTTGGAGCCGTAGTACTCGGTGTGCTGATCTATTTTCTTCCCGCACTCTATGGTGAGGGTTATAGTGTGATTTCCCAACTCATCAACGATACGGATCCTTCCGTCATCATGCACAACACCCTGTTCTATGGCGACAACAGCAACCTCGTGATTTATCTTTCCATCGTGCTGCTGGCCAAGGTGTTTGCCTCTGCTGCCACCAATGGTGGTGGCGGTTGCGGTGGTGTGTTCGCACCAAGCCTGTTTGTGGGAGGTTTGGGCGGTTTCGTTTTCTGCGTGCTATGGGACGCATTTTTCGGTATGGACTCAGGCACTTCTGGCTTTATTCTTCCAAAGAACTGCGTGCTCTTCGGTATGGCGGGACTGATGTCAGGCGTGATGCATGCACCGCTCACCGGTATCTTCCTCATTGCTGAGCTGACGGGCGGTTACGAACTGCTTGTGCCACTGATGATTGTGTCGGCCATCAGCTATATGACCATCAATATTTTTGAGCCTCACAGTATCTATGCCATGCGTCTGGCGCGCAAAGGTGAGCTCATCACTCACGACAAGGACAGTGCTATCCTCACTTTGCTGAGCATGACTTCGCTCATCGAGACCAACTATCTCCCTGTCAGGCCTGAGTGGGACCTGGAGAAAATTATCATCGCCATCGAGAATTCCCGACGAAACATCTTCCCTGTGGTGAATCAGGCCAACAAGCTCGTGGGGGTGATGACGCTTGACTCCGTGCGTAACGTGATGTTCCGTCCTGAACTCTACCATCAGTACAAGGTTTCCTCATTCATGAAAGACCCTCCTTCCGTACTTTATATGACCGACACGTTGAAGGAGGCGACAGCGAAATTTGATGAGACGAAAGCTTGGAACCTCCCTGTGGTTGACGACAAGGGCTGCTACATGGGATTCATTTCCCGCTCCGGCCTCTTCTCCTCTTACCGCAGGACCTTGGTGAGCTTCACCGCCGACTGACCTTTCTTTTCTTTACTTTTATCTCTCCTTTCTTTCCTCTCCACACACATTAGTCATAAAAATGTTCCAAAATGGCATTTTTATCCCAAAAATGATTATCTTTGCATTAAAATATAAAATAACCAACTAATGAATGATAATAAACCTGAAACTAAAAAAATTATGAAAGAGAGAATCAAGAGGTATATCCTCCCAGAGAATGAGATCCCAAGACAGTGGTACAACATCCAGGCCGACATGGTGAACAAACCGATGCCGCCTATCCATCCAGCAACTAAGCAACCATTGAAACCTGAAGACCTGTATCCGATATTCGCAGAGGAACTGTGCCGTCAGGAACTGAACCAGACCGATGCCTGGATTGACATCCCAGAGGAGGTACGCGAGAAGTATAAATACTATCGTTCCACTCCGCTGGTCCGTGCGTACGGCCTTGAAGAGGCGCTTGGCACTCCTGCACACATCTATTTCAAGAACGAGAGTGTGAGCCCGGTTGGTTCACATAAGCTGAACTCCGCCCTTCCTCAGGCTTACTACTGCAAACAGCAGGGTGTGACCAACGTGACGACTGAGACCGGAGCAGGACAGTGGGGCGCAGCCCTTTCGTATGCAGCCAAAGTGTTTGGCATTGAGGCTGCCGTATATCAGGTGAAGATTTCATACGAGCAGAAGCCTTACCGCCGCAGCATCATGCAGACATTCGGCGCTCAGGTGACCCCTTCACCTTCTATGTCAACACGTGCGGGAAAAGATATCCTGACCAAATATCCAAACCACCAAGGTTCACTCGGTACTGCCATCTCAGAGGCCATCGAGCTCGCCATGAACACGCCAAACTGCAAATACACACTGGGTTCGGTGCTCAGTCATGTGTCGCTCCATCAGACTATCATCGGTCTGGAGGCAGAGAAGCAGATGGCGATGGCTGGTGAGTATCCTGACATGGTGATCGCCTGCTTCGGAGGTGGATCCAACTTCGGCGGAATCGCCTTCCCGTTCATGCGTCACAACATTCTGGAAGGCAAGAAGACAGAGTTTATCGCAGCTGAGCCGGCTTCTTGTCCGAAACTCACCCGTGGTGTCTTCCAGTATGACTTTGGTGATGAGGCAGGTTATACGCCGCTCCTTCCGATGTTTACCCTCGGCCACAATTTCCGTCCTGCCAACATCCATGCAGGAGGACTCCGTTACCATGGTGCAGGCGTGATTGTGAGCCAGTTGCTGAAAGATGGTCTGATGCGTGCAGTCGATATCAAGCAGCTTGAGTCGTTTGAGGCAGGAATGCTCTTCGCACGTGCTGAAGGCATTATCCCTGCTCCGGAGTCCTGCCATGCCATCGCTGCCACCATCCGTGAGGCCAACAAATGCAAGGAAACCGGTGAGGAGAAGGTGATTCTCTTCAACCTTTCTGGACATGGCTTGATTGATATGACGGCTTACGACCAGTATATTGCTGGCAACCTGCAGAACTACGAGGTGACCGATGAGGACGTCCAGAAGAATATCTCCGAGTTGGAGAAAATCATCTGATGCTACGGCACTTCATGGCATGAACCGCAATAGAAAACTACCAACTATATAAAACTGAGATAACATGAAGACAAATTATGAGATTCGCTATGCGGCCCACCCTGAGGACGCAAAGCATTACGACACCCAGCGCATCCGTCGCGATTTCCTGATTGAGAAGGTGTTCAGCGATGATGAGGTGAACCTGGTGTATTCCATGTATGACCGCATGATTGTGGGCGGTGCGAAACCTGTGAATGAAGAGCTGAAACTTGAGGCCATCGACCCGCTGAAAGCTCCTTATTTCACCACCCGCCGCGAGGTTGGTGTGTTCAACGTGGGCGGAAAAGGCTGCATCAAAGTGGGCGATGAGGTCTATGAACTCGACTACAAAGAGGCGCTGTACATTGGAAGTGGTGAGCGCGACGTGGTGTTCGTGAGTGCCGACAAGGCGAATCCTGCCAAGTTCTACATCAATTCCACCACAGCCCACAAGTCGTATCCTACGAAGAAGGTGACGAAAGCTGATGCCGACATCCTCGCACTCGGAAGTCTGGAAGGCAGTAACGACCGTGTGATCAACCGCATGATCGTGCAGAAGGTGCTCGACTCCTGCCAGCTTCAGATGGGTATGACAGAGCTGAAACCGGGAAGTGTGTGGAACACCATGCCAGCTCACGTTCACAGCCGCCGCATGGAGGCTTATTTCTATTTCGAGGTTCCAGAAGACCAGGCTGTATGCCATTTCATGGGCGAGATCGACGAGACCCGTCATATCTGGATGAAAGGCGACCAGGCAGTTCTCTCTCCAGAGTGGTCCATCCATTCTGCTGCCGCCACGAGCAACTATACCTTTATCTGGGGTATGGGCGGTGAGAACCAGGATTACGGCGATCAGGACTTCTATGCCATCACCGACTTGAAATAATTTTCAAACACAAGAAGATGAGACACATGACAAGGAGACTTCCGTCTCTGTCCTGTCTCATCTTCTTTTTTTATATCTAAAAGAATAAGATGATGAAAAAGCTGTTTACGATATTATTCGCATTATGCTTGTGCATGTCCGCATTGGCAGCCGACAAAGTAAAGGTGACGGTGTCGAACTCCCTTTCGTTTGCTCGTGGCGACGAATATGTGGAGCTTGACGTGAATGCGTTGAAATCCAAGCTGGGCACCGACGGGAGCCTGGTGGTGACCGATGCTGATGGCCGCGAAGTGGCTTCCCAGCTGACATACGATGGAAAGCTTATTTTCCAGGTTGGTGTGCCAGCCAAGGGAAAGTCGGTATATTATGTGGAGGCAGGCACTCCTTCTGCTTACGAGCAGAAAGTCTTTGGACGTCAGTTCCCAGAGCGTGTGGACGACATCGCATGGGAGAACAACCGAGTGGCGTTCCGCTGCTATGGTCCTGCACTCCAGAAATCGGGTGAGCGTGCATGGGGCTATGACATCTGGAACAAGCGCACCGACAAGCTTGTGGTGGAGGAGCGCTATGCAGGTGAACTTGACCCAGAGATTGCTTCTGTGTGCAAGAAGCTGCGCGCACGGGGTGAGAATGCCCTCGCCGATGACCTTTACAATTCTGTGAGCTACCATGTGGACCACGGCAACGGCATGGACTGCTACAAGGTGGGACCGACCCTCGGAGCTGGAACAACCGCCATTCTTGAGAACGGCGGTAAGGACATCCGATATCCACGCTGCTACACCACATACGAGATACTCGACAAAGGCCCTCTCCGCTTCACGGTGAAACTGATCTACGGTACTGAGACCATTGAGGGTCAACAGGTGGTGGAGACCCGCGTGATAAGCCTTGATGCCGGTTCTCAGATGAACAAGGCTGTGGTGAGCTACAGCGGCTTGTCGAAGGCGATGCCAATTGCCACTGGCATCATCGTCCACAATGAGAACCCATCAGCATACGTGCTCAACGAGAAAGCGGGCTACATGGGCTATGAGGATCTTGGCGACCCGAACCAGTACAAGGAGAAATACCGTGCAAAACAGAATAAGGACTTCGGCAAGATTTACGTGGGTGCCGTGTTGGCAAAACCAAATGCGTCGATGGAGTTCCGTGCAGGAGAAGGTTTACCAGGTGCTTGCGGTCATATCCTCGCCATTTCCAACTATCAGGGAGCTGACTACACCTATTATTTCGGCACTGGATGGAGCCGTAATCCTGCTACTGATTTCCAGAGCATGACGAGCTGGGAGGCTTATCTCTCCCGTTTTGCCGAGCAGGTTCAGTCTCCGTTGAAAGTGAAGTTCTGATGAATGTCCTGTGACAGAGCAAGAGACCATATACACGATAGCCCTTACTCAGGTGAGTCATCTGAGTCTGATCAATGCCCATGTGCTCTATGAGCAGATGGGCAGCGCTTCTGCTGTGTTTGAGAACCGCCAGCATATCCGTGACTGTATTCCTGAAGCCACGGATGTGTTGCAGTCGGCTCTCTCCGATGTGGGTGAGGCGCTGAAGCGGGCTGAACAGGAGTGGAAGTATGCGGAAGGAAAAGGAATCCGATGCTTGTGCTATAATGACTCCGACTATCCTGTCCTGCTCCGTCAGTGTCCTGACGCTCCGCTCGTGCTCTATTATTTTGGGAATGCCCCTCTCAACCGTCAGCGGGTGATCAACATCGTTGGTACGCGCAGATGCACGGAGTATGGGAAGGACATCATCCGGAATTTTGTGTCGGATTTGAGCCGTTGCTATCCCGACACACTCATCGTGAGCGGTCTGGCCTATGGTGTGGACATCCATGCCCACACCGATGCTTTGCAATGTGGCATGGACACGGTCGGTGTGCTGGCCCACGGGCTCGACACCATCTATCCTGCCCGTCACCGTTCTACAGCAGCCCAGATGTGCCATCATGGAGGGCTGCTCACAGAATACCTCAGTGGCACAAAGATGCAGCGGGGCTTTTTTGTTCGCCGCAACCGGATCGTGGCAGGCATGTCGATGGCAACGGTGGTGGTGGAGAGTGCCGAGAAAGGAGGGGCGCTCATCACGGCAGAATTGGCTGGTGAGTACGACCGCGAGGTGTTTGCCTTCCCGGGCAGAATCTACGACCCTTACAGTGAGGGCTGCAACAAGCTCATATCACGGAACGAGGCGCATCTTATCCGTTCATGCTCTGATTTCATGCGGCTGATGGGCTGGGAAGAGCCTGCAAGCCAGAAAGCAGAAGAGCAACTGGAACTCTTTCCTGAGTTGAGCGTCGAGGAACAGGCCATCGTGGATTGTCTCAAGTCGGTGGACAGCATGCAGATCAACAAGATATCCATAGAGACGAACATGACCTATAGTCAGGTTTCTTCCGCACTGTTCGAACTGGAGATGAAAGGACTGGTGGCCGTGTTGGGAGGCGCCCGTTACCGCTTGCTTCGCGGATAGCCAGCATATACCATTTCCAAACCATATATCCTTTACAAATGATCAACGAATATTACGACCTTGATGCCAAATACAGCCGGTTGACGGCTGACTTCAAACGTCATGCCGTCCGTCCCCGGATTGGCATCACCTCTACGTTCAACGATGCTCAGAGCCAGTTGAACCAAGTTTACTACACCAGTATCGTCCGTGCTGGCGGTGTGCCGTTTATCATCCCTCCCTACGACATTCTCAATGGTGAGAACTGGGCATCCGATATTCTCGATAGCCTCGATGGAATCGTGTTCAGTGGAGGAGGGGATGTCAATCCGCTTTTCTTCGGTGAGCAACCCATCCGCGACCTCCATGCTGTGGCCACAGAGCGCGATGAGATGGAGCTGTTGCTGGCCCGCCTTGCTGCAGACCGACAGATTCCTATTCTCGGCATCTGTCGCGGCATTCAGGTGATGAACGTGGCGTTCGGCGGCACCGTCCTTCAAGATATCTATCAGCAAGGCGAAGGAGTTTGGGTGAAGCATGCGCAGGATGCACCCCGTTTTGCTTCTTCGCATACGGTGACGGTGGAGCCTGGTTCCCTGCTTCATCAGATTTATGGAAAAGAGGAATTGGCCGTAAATTCGTTCCATCATCAGGCTGTGGGGCGTCTGGCACCCGGCTTCAAAGTTACCGCGCGCTCGGTGGATGGTGTGATTGAGGCGATGGAATCCACGGAGCACAAGTCAATACTCGGTGTTCAGTGGCATCCCGAGTGTCTCGGCAATACCTGGGACACTGGCAATGTGTTCACATGGATAGTGGAGGAAGCACGCTCGTTCCATGCGGCCAAAAGCATCCATAACGCCGTACTTACTCTCGACAGCCATTGCGACACGCCGATGTTCTTCCACGAGAATATCCACTTCGGTAGCCGCGACCCGAAGATTCTGGTCGATTTGCACAAGATGACGGAAGGGCATCTCGATGCTTCCATCATGGTGGCGTATCTCAAGCAGGAGGCGCGTGACCCTGAGTCGCTGCAGTTGGCGACGGCAAAAGCCGACGATATTCTGAACCAGATTGAGGCGATGGTGGCGGAACATCCTGACGCCTGTGCCATCGCACGCACTCCTTCCGACCTTTATGTCAACAAAGCCCACGGATTGAAGAGCATCATGCTGGGTATAGAAAACGGCTATGCCATCGGTGAAGACCTTTTAAATGTGGAGCGGTTCCGCAACCGAGGTGTGGTGTATATGACCCTCTGCCATAACGGCGACAACGACCTCTGTGATTCCGCTAAGGGGTTGAAGGAGCATGGTGGCGTGAGTCCGTTCGGTGAGCAGGTGATTCATGAGATGAACCGCGTGGGCATGATGGTGGACTTGAGTCATGCCGCTGAATCCAGCTTCTATGATGCGCTCAGCATCAGCAGCACACCGATTGTGTGCTCCCATTCTTCATCGCGTGCGCTCTGCGACCATCCTCGCAATCTGACGGACGACCAGCTCCGTGCCCTTGCCAAGGCAGGTGGTGTGGCGCAGGTGACACTCTATGCCGGTTTCCTGCGTGAGCAGGCATCCGAGGCTTCCATTCTCGATGCCGTGGCCCATCTCAACCACATGATTGACGTGATGGGGATTGACCACGTCGGAATCGGCACCGATTTCGATGGCGACGGTGGCGTGCCGGGATGTGCGTCAGCTTCTGAACTCATCAATTTCACTCGCCAGTTGCTGGCTCACCGTTACAACGCCCACGACATCGCCAAGATTTGGGGTGAGAATTTCCTCCGCGTGATGCGGCAGGTGCAGGCTGTGAATGAGCATATCGTTTAAAAACCGTTCAGGTTTCTCTACTGAGAAATAAGAATGCCAAACAGTTGTGATGATAATCACGCTGTTTGGCATTTTTTTTGGACTTTCAACAATAGAAATGAGGCGATTAGTATGGAGTCAAGCTTTAGCGATGGTGCTGAGAGCCGTTTTCAAAGCATCAAGATCTTCCTGCGTCGTGGCCCATGAGGTGACGAATCGACAGAGCATCTGCTCGTGGTCGAGAGGCTCCCAGAATTCATATTTGATGTGCTCGTGAAGCTGGTCGAGAATCTTGTTGGGAAGCACCACGAACTGCTGGTTGGTGGGGGAGTCGTTGTACATTCGGTAGCCTGCCTCGATGAAGATGGCGCGTAGCTGCTGTGCCATGTCGATGGCGTGCTTGGAGATGCGGAGGTAGAGGTTGTCGGTGAACAGCGCCTCGAATTGTGCTCCGATAAGCCTTCCCTTGGCCAGCATGGCTCCATGTCGCTTGATGCTGGTGAAGAAATTGCGGGGCTCGTTGCCTTGAGGGAACACCACCGCTTCTCCACAGAGAGCTCCCACTTTGGTCCCTCCAATATAGAAGGCGTGGCAGTGGTGGGCGAGCCATGCCATATTGAAATCGCAGTCGGCCGACATGAGTCCGTATCCCAGTCGTGCTCCGTCGATATAGAGGTGGAGGTCAAATTCATTGCACACGTCATAGATGCTCTCTATCTCATGGGCAGAATAGAGGGTGCCAAGTTCGGTGGGGAAGGTGATATACACCAACCCCGGCTGCACCATGTGTTCGCTGGTCTCGTCGGCTTTGAACCGCTGCATGTATTCTTTGAGTTCCAGTGCCGACATTTTTCCGTCGTGGTCGGTCAGGGTGATGACCTTGTGCCCGGTGAATTCCACAGCACCTGCCTCATGCACGGCAATATGTCCTGTGTCCACGGCTATGACGCCGTCGCCAGGATAGAGCATGGAGTCGATGACGGTGGCGTTGGTCTGTGTCCCTCCCACAAGGAATTCGATGCCCGCCTCCGGACATCCGATGAGTTTGCGTATCATTTTCCTGGCATGCTCGCTCCATTCGTCATAGCCGTAGGAGGTGCTGTGACCAGAATTGGTATCGACCAGATGCTGAAGCACGAGTGGATGGGCGCCGTTATTGTAATCGCTGTCGAAATGAGTCATTTTTCTTGGTTATTTAAGGTGAAAGTTTGGTGTTTTGTTTGTTGGTATGTTTTTCAACTGCGAATTTAGTAAAAGTGCCGAAAAAGTCCAAAAAAAACGAACT
>OMUD01000080.1 GCA_900314125.1 uncultured Prevotellaceae bacterium
AATTAATTATATATATGTAAAGTTTTTACAGCTGCTCCATCTCCAATGAAGCCCAGATGAACGGTCCCACGCCTTTGGCATCGTTGTCGCGTACCGGCTCTGACAGATAGTACTGATAAGAACCGTCGCGACGGAGGTTCTCCTTCACTTTCGGCGCCACCTTGAGCACTTTCTCACTTGCCCCCGGTCCGAGTCCCGCCACCGAGCAACAATTGGTGAGCGAGATGGTCTGGTCGGGGTTGATACGGATAAAGCGGCTGATGATTCCCTCGTATGCCTTTTTCCCTGCCTGGCGGTATTCATCGCCGAGATAGCCTTTCCTCGCCGCTTTGAGAAGCACATAGGAAAACATGGAAGAACATGTGGCCTCAAGGTAATTGCCTTCACGTCCTGGCTGATCCATCACCTGATACCAGAGTCCTGTGTCATTGTCCTGCCATTTGATCACGGCATCGAGGTCTTTTTTCAGCAAGCTGATGAGCTCGTCCCGTCTCGGGTAGTTTTCCGGTATGACATCAAGCAACTCAATGAGCGCCATAGTGTACCATCCCTGTGCCCGCCCCCAGCAATGCTGCGACAGTCCGGTCTGCTTGTCTGCCCAAAACATGTCGTGGGTCTCGTCCCATGCATGGCGGTTGAGCGAAGTGGCAGGGTCAAAAGTGCGTTGGTAAGTGGTGGTAATCTGGTTGACGGCATCGTCATAGACCTTCCGCGCCTGATCCGCATCGAGAAGCATGGATGCTGTGAGCGCATGGAATGGAAGTCCCATGAAGATGCCGTCGAGCCACACCTGCCACGCATAGATGGCCTTGTGCCAGAACACACCGTCAGCCTCGGTGCGGGGCTGTTTTTCCAGCTGCCGCATCAAGGTCTGCAGGGCAATCAAGTTTTTTTTTTCGGGCTGGATCTGATACATCCTTGCCACGAAATGTCCGGTGCGGATATTGTCGAGGTTGTAGTCTTCGAGTTTATAATTTCGGATGACACCCTGTTCGGTGATCATGGTGTCGGTGTAGAGTTTGCAATAATCGTAGATGTCCTGTCCACCGTGGGCCAGATAGGTGTCGAGCATGGCTTCCAGCTCGATTCCCATCACATAGCTCCATTTCGGCTTGGAGGAGAAGTCGAGCATATAGCTCTGAGGCACCCGCTTCATCTCTGAGCGCGTCATCCATTCGCTGTAGTGCTCGTATGGTTTCTTCTCAAGCACGAGGCTGCCGTTGATAAGCAGGTTCTCCAGTCTCACGTCGCGAGTCTTGCCTGTGATGGTGTTTCCTTTCTCCACTCCGTTGAAGCTGCAGTTGCGCACGTTGATGTCATAGACGTATGTGTCCTCTTCAAGTCCAATTATCTGCACACCATATTTCGACTTCTGGCAGGTGACATTCTCCATGAACACCTTTCTCACAGTCGGGTAGTTTCCGCGGCAGCAGATTTCCTTCGGTTCGTAGTTGAGGTTGATTTTCAGCACACTTTCCCCACACTGTCCTACCGTGATATTCCTGACATTGATGTTCTCAATGACACCTCCACGACAGGAGTTAGTCTTGATGCGGAGCACGCGGTCGAGATTTGGTGAATCCATCACGCAGTCGTGTGCAAACACGTTGGTGCATCCGCCACTGATTTCCGATCCGATTACCACTCCTCCATGTCCGTTCTTCATCTCACAGTTGCGGATGATAATGTTTTTCGACGGCATGGCACGTTCTCTTCCGTCGCGGTTTCGTCCGCTCTTGATGGCTATGCAGTCGTCGCCCGTGTTGAAAAAGCAATTCTCAATGAGCACTCGGTCGCATGATTCCGGGTCACATCCGTCACCGTTAGGACCATCGTTGTTAATATGTACGCCCCGCACGGTGATGTCGGTGGATTTGAGCGGATGAATCACCCAGAATGGTGAGCTGAGCAGAGTGACATCTTCAATGAGTATGCGCTCGCACTGGTTGAAATTCACGAGCTGTGGACGGAGTCGGTCATCGTCGGTGAATGTGCGTTGCTTGTTAGGCTTGCCATTTTCAAACATCGGAATGCCATCCTCTCCGTTCTGCAGGAGCCTGGCTCTTCCTCCGTCCTTCTGGCTTTTCACTCCCTCGGTCCATCCATGTTTCACCGCTCCGTTCCACGGCCACCACGTCTGTCGGTTTCCGCCACCGTCGATGGTACCTTTTCCTGTGATGGCGATATCCGTGGCCTTGAAAGCATACACACAAGGTGAGAGGTTGAAGCAGTCGAGACCTTCCCAAGCAGTTTCCACAATTGGGTAAAGCTCTGGTTGGAACGCAAATTCCAACGTAGCTCCCTCCTCCACAACGAGATTGACATGGCTTTTGAGCGTGATGGCACCCGTAAGGAAGCGTTGGCCTACTGGCACAATCACCTTTCCCCCACCCTTCTTGGCACATTTGTCAATGGCTTTCTGGATGGCTTTCTGGTTTTTTGCCGCAGAATTCGTGGTCTTTGCCCCACAGGCTGTGATATTCACTTCGTAGGTTCCAAACTGCGGCTGACGGATGCTCTGCTCAATCTGTCGGTAGAGTTGATCGTCCCATCCGTCGGCAAAAGCCGCCACAGGGATGAGGAAAGAAAGCAAAAATAATTTAAAGGTGTTCATAGTTGTCAATAGTATTTGTCAGTTGATTCTGATTTATGTTTATGGCATGAACGCCGTTAGTTTTGACAAATTTACGGATTTTTCCCTTGCAAAGCAAGAAAACGGATAAAATATATCAGCAGTCAGACAAGGAAAAAGCCATCACCCTTCCGCACAACGAAAGCACCCCCGACGGGATTGTCCGACGGAGGTGCGAATTCTTTGTATTTCTCCTGCCAAAGGCAGGCATTGATTTATTCTTCAGCTGTGTACCAGCGTGGGTCACCGCAGTAGAGGATACGTCCACCCTTGAAATGGAAATCGGCGTTGGCCGGATCCACGAACAGCTCATCGGATGAGATGTCGAGCGGATTAGATCCCTTAAGCGTCTTGAAGAAGTCGTTGGTGTAGTAAGACTCACGGATGTCGCAGTCGTTAGCTGAGCGGATGTTCTTGGTTGCCTCATCCGGTGTTTTGGTGAAGAGACACTGCACAAACTCAAACGTGCCTGTGGTTCCCTTTCCGTTGAAGTCCACCCAGTACTGGTTGTTACCGATACAATTGTAGAAAGTGGTATTCCGCACAGAGAGGTTGTCCATCTCAGTCTTGTTGCTGTAGATGAACATCTTTCCTCCGACAGCCACATTGTAGAGTGTGCATCCGTCGATGTCGATGTTCTTCACAACACCCACTCCAGAGCCTGCATCCACGTGGATGAATGAATATCCAGAGCACATGTCGTGGAAGATACTGTTGGAAATAATGAGTTTATCCACCACCTTGGCGTTGCTTCCGTTCTGCATGCGGAAGAATGCGTTCTTGAATCCCGACATCTCGCAGTCCTTGACTCTGAACTCATTGACAGAGCAAGAGTTGCCTTGGTTGATGAAATACTGTCCACCATTCTCCACCACTTTCACATTCTCGAAAGCCACATAAGAGTGTGAGCCCTCAATGTCGAGGTTCTTGGTGAATGTGAGCGTAGGCGCATCACCGCCTGCCAGTCCGAAGAAAGTAATCGACATGCCATCCGGAATTCTCACATTGGTGTTGGATCCATCTTCTGATGTTCCGTGGAAGTCAATGGTCTTTCCTGCTGGAATACCGATGGTGACACTGTAGTTTCTCTCGTCACCAGCAGCTGCCACAGCCTCGTCCACCAGTCCCTGAATCAATTCGGTGGAAATGCAGTCCACATCCTCCGGGAGGAAGTATTTGAAATCGGCTGCCGGCATGGCTGCAGTGGTGGTTCCAATGAGTGTACCTCTCACAGCCTCACCGTTGTTGATGGTGATGACATAAGTGGATGACGGTGCCAAGCCCGTGATGATATAATCTCCAGATGCCTTATCCCTGTCGTTGAGGGTGATGTTCTGCACCTCATTGCCTTCTGCATCCTTCACAATGATGTTGGAAACAGTCTTGGATGCGTCCCAAGTGACATGGATCTGGTCCTCACCACGGTCTGTACTTTCAATAGGATTGAAAATCTGCTCAGCCTTGGTCTTGAAAGTTGAGACAACTGTGTTTTTGGTGTAGTAAGCCCAATGAGGGTCGCCTTTCTCATCACTTTGGGCCTTCACACGGAGGAAGTAGTTGGTGTCGCCCGCCAGGTCAGTGAGTGTGAACGGTGGCTTGGTGATGCTCTTGTCCTGCCCGAACACAATGGAATGGGCAGTACCTCCGAGCGGGATGTCATCGTAGAGGGAGTCGGTGCTGATTTCAACGATGTAGTACTGTGCACCAGGGACTCCAGTGAAAGAGAGTATGGCGGTCACATCCTCAGCCTCCACAGAGATATTGTTGCTGTTGATGCCGAAGAGCCTGTCGTGCGACTTGTCCACATCCCAATCGTTGCCATCGGTGCATGCAGTCAGCGCAAAGAGCGAAGCCGCAACGAACGCCGGGGCATAGAATCTTTTTATCATAGTTTTCATATTCAAATTCGTTTGATTGGATTTAACTAATCATAAAATATATTTGTGAGAATCACCATCCGTAGGAGTTGTAAAGCGTTCCGTTGGATGCAGCGATCGTAGTGCTCGGAATCGGCATGAGATAACGGTTCTTCACCTCCACATCCGGCACTTCGCTCGTTGAGAGTGCGTTGCCCACAAGTCCGCTTGAGATAGACGGCAGGTTGGTGGTCACCTGAGTGTCGGTCATTTTTGAGTTACCGAAAGAGCTCTTGCTTCCCTCATAATCGTCAGCAGTCTTGCCTTCAGGTATTCCGTACCAAGTGAACGAAGTTTCGTCAATGAACGTCTTGGTGTCATCGGTGTAGTTGAAGTAAACGGTCTTCTGATAGCGGTCGTTTTCCTCGTTCTCCTGTGCCAAGGTAACATCCTTCAGATAGTTTTCCTTCATCTCCAGAGTCTTCTGAGTGAGGAGGTTCCATCTGATGAGGTCCCACTTACGTGCACCTTCACCGGCGAGTTCCCACTTGTTCTCATCAACGATAGCATTGAAGAGTGCTTCCTTAGTGGCAGGAATCTCAGCCACATAGGCTTGAGCCTCAGCCTTATTCTTGGCATCGAAAGCACGTTCATGCACAAGGGCGAGTGCCTGACGGGCCGTGATTCCGGCATCACCGGTGTAGTGAGCGTCCGGTCCTGCCAATTCGTTCATGACCTCAGCATACCAGAGGAGCACCTGTGAATAGCGCACCTTCACCACATTGATACCCGTCATGTGCTTGCCGGTGGCAGCCTTGTTTTGAATCAGCCACGCATCGTTTTCCTTTCTTGGATCCCATTTTCCCACATAGAGTGCGAACGGTGCGTTGCCAAGGCTCTCAGAAATGGTGGCATCCTTTCCAGCCGCGTTGGTTCCTTCCTTAATCTGGATGGTTGAGCAGGTGATGTCACGTCGGGTGTCGTTCTTGTCGAAGGAATAGAAAAGGTCGGAAGTGACTTTCATCTTACCTGAGGAGTTTGAATATCCAAACATCGAAGTAACACCATTCAGACGTACGCCCACAGTATATCCAAGCTCACCGCTCACATTGTGGAGCATAGGAATCTCGAATATATTCTCCTTATACTTCTGGTCGAGTGTGAGTTTGTTGATGAGGTCCCACTCATTCTCGAAAGATGGGTTGAGCGCGTGAGGTCCGTCGGTGATGATGGCTGCAAGATGCTGAAGTGCCTTCTTGTAGAGTTCCGTTCTCTCGGCTGCAGCCGGTCTCTGGGTTGGATATACATCATCCGTGTAGGCAGCCGTCTCATATCCGTCCTTGGCCTTCTCCCTGATGGCATATCCCGCCTTGGTGAGTGCCATCTGTGCGATGAGAGCATGAGCATATCCCTTTGTCACCCTTTCAGTGGTGTAGTTCATCTGTCCTGCCCATGGAAGCAGGTCCACCGCCTCTTCCACATCGGCGATGAGTGCATCGAGAATCTCGTCGCGGTCGGTTTTCGGAAGATACATGTTGGAGAGGTCCACCTTGGTTGTTTCAAATTTCATCGGGATGTCACCGAACATCCTGAGGAGGTCGAAATAAATCATGGCGCGCAGTGTCTTTGCCTCGCCGAGCGAAGCCTGCACGGCTTTGTTGTCTTCCGCTCCGGCATTATTGATACCTTCCACCACGAGGTTGCAGTCCTCAATCACCCCGTACATATAAGTCCAGAGGTCAGCGAGTTTGGCATATCCAGGAGTAGTGTTGTAGTTGCAGAATCCACGCTCCGAAACGGTAGTGGCATTGGCTCCGAGTCCATCGACGAGTTCCACGTCGCTGTTCATGTTGTAGATGAACGCCATATCTTGTGAATAGGTGCGGTCGTTGGTAAGTCCACCATAGATTTTGTTAGCCACCAGACTGGTGTAGTATTCCGAGCTGTAAACGTTGTCAGACTCCAGCTCAGAGGCTGATTTCTGGTCAAGGAAATCAGAGCAAGACGCCAGGGTGATGGCTCCCAAAGCCGCAATATAAATATACTTTTTCATGATCGTTGCTCAATTTAAGTTTAGAAAGAAATATTGATACCCCCCACAAATGTGCGGCTCTTCGGGTAAGCAGCATAGTCGATACCCGGGCACATAGGGTTGTTCTTGCTCCACACGTCAACCTCAGGGTCATATCCTTCGTATCCAGTGATGCAGAAGAGGTTGTAAGCCGTGAAGTAGATACGCACGTTGGAGAGCCAAGCTCTCTTGACGAGTGTCTTCGGCAGGGTGTAACCAACAGTGAGAGATTGCATTCTCAGGAAAGATGCATTCTCCACCGCATAGTCGTTGATGTTCATCTTCGACATGACAGCCGGATTCCAAGTGGCATAGTTTGCATTCATCTCGTTCAGACGTGCTGCGATGGCGTCAGCGCTTCCGTAGTAGCTCAGCATGGCGTTTGTTGGATTGCTGAGGTTGTAGCCCGTCTGTGGGTCCACGCCTGTGTAACGCTTTCCGATGGCAAAGTCATCCACGATGTTATAGTTGCGTGATGAGCCAGCATAGAAAGAGTTAGCCAGTTTCGTTCCGTTGAGAATCTTGTTGCCCACTGAATAAGTGAAGAACATGTTGAAGTCGAAGTTTCCGATTGTTCCGTCGAATCCGAAACCACCGGTAAGTGGTGGGATGGCGTTTCCAAGCTTCTGTTTGAGCGGGTTGCCTTCCTCATCGAGCTCATATCTGATGGCACCCGGCTTGAGTGCGGTGAGCGAAGAGCTGTTGTCAACGATTCCCTCTCGCAAAGCCCATGTGGTTCCATTGAGCACAAGCTGTCCGTCAGGATTGCTGACCGGGTCGTATGGGGTATAGACACCTGCGACTTTGTATCCCCAGATTTCTCCGAGTCGTCCGCCGGCTTCCACCTTGTAGTCTTCATACGAAGCGAATGTGCTTCCTGCAAAACTACTGCTCTGCCATGGGTTCTCCATATTGAGCTTGTCAATCTTGTTCTTGTTCCAAGAGATGTTGAAGTTGGCATTGAGCTTGAATTTCTTCGTGTCGATGATGTATGCATTGACATTGAGCTCAATACCCTTGTTGGAAGTTTGTCCGAAGTTCTGATATTGGAAGCTGTAGCCCGACTGCGATGGAATCTCAGTCCTCATGAGGAGGTCCTTGGTTGTGTTCCAATAGAATTCGAGGCTACCATTGATTCTGCTTCTGAAGAAGCCGAAGTCGATACCGAAGTTACGTGTGATGGTGGTCTCCCACTTCAATTCCGGGTTAGCCAGGGATGAGCCGTGCTCCATCATCGTTGCGCTGGTTTCTCCGAATCCGGCATGTTTGGCTGCGTTAGGAGAGAGAGAATAAGTGGTCTGGAGAAGTCCTGCCGGGATGCGGTTGTTACCAGCTGTACCCCAGCTGAGACGCATCTTCAGGTTGTCGAGCCAGTTGACATCCTTGAGGAAGTTTTCATCCGACATACGCCATGCGAGAGCAGCAGCAGGGAAGTATCCCCATCTGTGTCCCTCCGAGAATTTCGAAGAGCCATCGGCACGGAGTGTGAGGGTTGCAAGATATTTGTCCATGAGGGTGTAGTTCACACGTCCGAAGAACGAAAGGAGATTGTCCTTTGCCTTGATGTCGGTCTCATTCGGCAGTGCTGTACCTGCCGATGCGTTGGCGAGCACCTCTGCAATGGTCATAGATGCAGGGAAAGCCACAGACGTGTTGACACGGTCGGTCTGCTTCTGACTGCTCCACTCCTGACCGATGAGCACATTGATTCGGTCGCGTCCGTCGAAGAGTTTCTTGTTGTCGTAAGTGGCGGTGTTGGCGTTTCTCCAACGTTTGATGTCGCGGGTCATAAAGCGCACCTGCGGTTGTCCGTTATATCCATATCTGGAGTTCTGCACGGCATCAGCAGCCCATGCGTTGTCAGCCTTCTCATTGCGCCATCCGTAGCCGAACTCCGTACGGAACGTGAAGTTCTTGAACGGCTTCCAGTTGAGCGCGGCATTGTAGTCCTGACGGAAGCGCTCTTGCTTCTTGTAAGTGGCGCTCATACGCTCAGATGGGTTACGCTGTGTGCTGGTCTGGTTGGAGGCATCCTCGTCGTCGGCAGCAAGTGGCTCCACAGGCCTGTAGCGGATGGAGTGTGCCACCAGACCATTGGCCGCGTTCGACTCATTGGTGTCGGCACCACCGCTCAGACCATTGATTGTGGTGAATGCGAGGTTGGCCTTGAATTCGAAGGTGAGCCATTTGCTGAGGTCGGCATTGAGTTTGGCATTGATGTTGTCCTTGTTGTAGCCCGAACCTTTCATGATGCTCTCTTCCTCATTATGGGAGTAGCCCACATTGAATTTGACGTCCTTGTTTCCGCCACTGACGTTGGCGTTATACTGACGCTGCACACCGGTGCGTCCGAAAATCTGATCCTGCCAGTTGCTTCCATCAACAGACTTCCAGATGTCGAGGTCGTCGTAATTGCCATAAGACTCGTTGCCCAGCTCATACTGATAGTAAGCATAGTTGTAAGGGTCGAGCACCTTGATTTCCTTAGTGAGTTTCTTCCATCCGATGGAAGCGTTGAAATTCACCTGCACATTACCCTCAGAACCGCTCTTGGTGGTGATGATGATCACACCGTTGGCACCACGGGCACCATAGATGGCAGTTGAGGATGCATCCTTGAGCACGTCGATGGACTCGATTTCAGACGGAGCAATGTCGCTGATACTCTCCACTGGGAATCCGTCAACGATGTAGAGCGGTGAGTTGTCCTGAGAGAGGGAACCACCTCCACGCACACGGATTTTCACGTCGGCATCGGGTGAGCCTTCTGTAGTCGTGATATTCACACCGGCGAGCTTACCTGTCAGCGCCTCACCAATGTTTGCCACAGGGATGTCGGCGAGTTTGTCTGCGCTGATGGATGCCACGGCTCCCGTGAGGTCTTTCTTTCTCACGGTTCCATAACCGATCACAACCACGTCGTTGAGCATGGTGACGTCATCCTTGAGGACGATGTTGATGACAGAGCGTCCTTCAGCTTTCACCGTCTGCGACTTCATACCGAGATAGGAGATGACAATCGGGTTGTTGGCATTCTTGAGCGTGATGGTCATGTCACCGTCAAGATTGGTGGTTCCTCCGTTAGAAGTACCCTGTTCCTGTACGGTGGCTCCGAAAATGCCTTCACCTGTCTCATCCTTCACATTGACCTTGATGGTCTGCGCCTGCATATTTGCCGCAGCCACAAAGAGCAGGGCAAACACGAGCGTCATTCTGATAAAGTTGGTTTTTAATGACATAGATGAATTGATTAAATGAATATTTAGTTATTAAATCGTGTTCTTGCTCTAATTCCCCCAACACACAAAAGAAAAAATCCCCCATAGGAAACGGATGATTCCCCATGTGGTAAAGTCAGCCAATGGTGTCTGGGTAAAGCATATTCAGTCAGTAGTCAGTTAAAAAGAATTAGTTAGTTACGTAACGTGATTAAGGTAAAATTTTTACAAAGATATTAAAAAAAACTTAAAACAAAATAAAAGTTGAAAGTTTTTAGATTGATAGAGTATTTTTTTACCATTACCTATATAAATTCACTTTCTAATTTTATTGTATCAATTATTTTTCTTAACTTAGCAACCTGAATGCACCATTGTATGGCGCAAAACTATTGACACTTATCTTCTTCTCATAAGAAAAACAACTAA
>OMUD01000299.1 GCA_900314125.1 uncultured Prevotellaceae bacterium
TGAAAGCAAAATTACATATTATTTTCCATTTTAGCAAATTATCACCTATGACTTTTTATCTGTAAAAATAGTAGTTGGAGATGTCAAAATGAGGAAGAAGTTCCTCTAAGCCCTTATCGTGAAAAGAAAAAATCAAAAAAAATAAAAAAAAGAGCGATAAAATTTTGTTATTAAAAACTTTATTGCCATATTTGCATTTGAAAAATTAGATTTTTCATAGTTAAGGTTTAGGTTAAAAATAGGGAGGCAACGGTTCGTGATGAACCGTTGTCTTTATTTTAGGGGTATGGCACTCGTCCCCATAAAAGCTACAAATATTTGATAATCAACTATTAAAAAAAACAGATTGCGATATGACTACACTTCACGCTTCTCCCATCTTTGGCCCTGTGCACAGCCGGCGTCTGGGTGTTTCGCTCGGCATCAACCTGCTGCCAGGCGACAGGAAAATATGCTCGTTCGACTGCATCTACTGTGAATGCGGCTACAACAGCGATCATCATTCCCATTCCACCTTCTCTGACAGAGAGGAAGTTGTCAGCGCATTGAAAGAGAAATTGGAGGATATGAAAAAGAACGGTCCGAAACCCGATGTGCTGACCTTCGCCGGCAATGGTGAACCGACCCTGCATCCCCAATTTCCCGAAATTCTGGACGACGTGATTGCACTGCGTGACATCTATTTCCCTGATTGCAAGATAAGCGTGCTGAGCAATGCCACCCAGATTCTGAAACCAAGAATCTTTGAGGCGCTGAAGAAAGTAGATAACAACATTCTCAAGCTCGACACCGTTTCTATGGACTATATCCACGCTGTGGACCGCCCTGCCGACAAGAACTATGACGTGGAGAGAATCGTGAGCAAGATGGCTGACTACGGGAAGGCCTGCATCATCCAGACGATGTTTATGAAAGGGACTCACGAGGGCAAAGACATGTCGAACATCGCAGACAAATATGTGGCACCATGGCTTGAGGCGGTCAAAAGAATCAATCCTGCCTGCGTGATGATCTACACTATCGACCGCGACACCCCTTCCCCACGGCTGGAAAAAGCCACAAAAGCGGAACTCGACGCCATAGCCGAGAAAGTGAGAGAAACGGGAATGGAATGCCAGGTGTCTTACTGACGAAGGTAGCCCACAAAAGCAATCCTGCTTTTCAAAAATCACCAAAAGCAAACGGGAATAGGAGCTGCTCCTATTCCCGTTGTTCATGAATGTCTGAGAACATATTCCTCAGCAAAGAGAGGATTTAGATCAAATCATACCCCGCAGGTTGATGCGCTTGACCTCCAGGTTCTTGGCATCCTCGTTGAGGAAGAGTGCGGCCGACTCCTGGAACTTCTCAGCCGACTCGGTGGTGTAGTAGGTGCAGGTGCCGTTCATGGTGATTTTCTCCCGCATCTCATAATGACGGCGGAGATAATCCTGCAGGCTCCGTGCGATATATTTTCCCTGAGGCACAATCTTCACATGCTCAGGTATGTATTTCTTGATTTTATCCATCAACAAAGGAAAATGAGTGCATCCCAGAATCACGGTGTCAATCTCAGGATCCAGGGCCATCAACTTGTCGATGCTGTCCTTCACAAAATAGTCGGCCCCCGGTTTGTCAGCCTCACCATTCTCGATGATCGGCACCCACATCGGGCAGGCCAAGCCCGTGACCACCGCCTTCGGCGACTGCTTCACAATCTCCATGGTGTAGCTGTCGGAACTGATGGTGCCCGAAGTGGCCAACACACCGATATGCTGGTTGCGCGACAGCTGCCCCACCACTTCCGCAGTCGGGATGATCACACCGAGCACACGACGGTCGGGCGCATATTTAGGAAGATAATAACGCTGCACTGAGCGGAGTGCCTTCGCAGAGGCGGTGTTGCACCCCAGAATCACGAGCGGACACCCCAGCTTGAAAAGTTTCTCCACGGCCTGCACCGTGAACTCATAAACCACATCGAAAGAACGGGTTCCGTATGGAGCTCGGGCATTGTCGCCCAGATAGATATAGTCATACTGAGGCATCTCCTTCCGGATTTCGTTCAGGATGGTCAGCCCACCATAACCGGAGTCGAACACGCCAATCGGTCCGGCTTCCAAATTGAATAATGTGTAATCGTTTGCCATTTCTGTAGAGATTTCAGGATTTTACGAAAGGATTGATGCTAAAGCTGTAAGCATGAAAGGTTATTGCTTGTTTTTCAGCCGTTGGAGCACCAGTCCCGTGATATCTTCTCCCAAATCCACATTGATGAACGGACACGCATGACCGTCGGTGTTAAGCACAAAGGCATACCCCCGCTCAAGTCCGATGGCCCGGATTGCACGGTCCACCTCCACGTATAAAGCGTCCATCACCTCTTTCTCCTTCTCGTCGAGGAGCGCCTTGGCCTCACGCTTGAACTGCAGGCTCTGCTCCATCGTCTGACGCAACTCGTTCTGACGTTTCAGAAGGATATTCTCAGGAAAGGTCTTCTGACCATCCACATATTCAGAAAACTGCTTGGAAAAGACCTCCTCACTGCGCTCCAGCTCCCGCTCGTATGCGTCGCGCAAGGAAGCAACAGTCTGCTGGGCCTCATCATAGCCTGGCGACATCTTCACCACCTCATCATAGCTGAGATAGCCAAATTTCAGAACAGGAGAGGCTTCTGCGGTTTCCACCTCCGCAGATGCAGCTGGAGCTGGTTCGGTCTCAACCACCTGTGCTGACAACGAGAGCGCTGCCAGCGACAACAACACCATGCAAAATGCTTTTTTCATATTTCACTTTTGATGATTAGTGAATGCAAAGATAAGAAAAAACGCTTATATAAAATTCCGAAAGGAAAAAAAATATGTATTTTCTTGCTTAAGTGTTAAAAAAAATTTATTTTTGCATGAATTATGCGCGATTCATTTCGTAAAAACTTTCCACACGCAGAAAGAGAGGGACTGTTTTCCAAATAAGGGATTATTCAGTAAACGCTCCACAGAAAAAACGAAAAATCGGATAAATCTAATTTCAATATTAATATTTAAAATCAATTTCTATGTGGTTATGTAACTCTTCTATTGGAAGAAAAGTGATTATGTCGGTCACCGGCATGGCACTCATTCTCTTCCTTACGTTTCATGGTTGCATGAACGTAGTTGCGCTGATCTCAGGAGAAGGCTACAACAAAATCTGTGAATTCCTCGGTGCCAACTGGTACGCTGTGGCAGCCACAGTGGTGCTTATGGCGCTGATCTTCATTCACATCGTCTATGCTTTCATCCTGACGCTTCAGAACAGAAAAGCACGTGGCAACAACCGGTATGCAGTGACCGACAAGCCTGACAAGGTGGAATGGTCATCACAGAACATGCTGCTGCTCGGTATCATCGTGCTGCTGGGACTTATTCTCCACCTCTACAACTTCTGGTACAACATGATGTTCGCAGAACTCGCCGGAATCGAGACCACTCCGGCTCCAACCGACGGTTTCGGATGGATCAAGGCAACATTCTGCTGCTGCAACACCTGTGGAATCATCTACACCTGCCTGTACCTCATCTGGATCGCAGCCATCTGGCTTCACCTCACCCACGGTATGTGGTCAGCCATCCAGACTGTGGGCTGGAGCGGCAAGGTGTGGTTCAAACGTTGGAAGCTCATCGGCAACATCTATGTGACTTGCGTGATGCTCATGTTCGTTGCAGTCATATTAGGCTTTGCTACAGGACTGGCACCGTCTCTTCATTAAAATTGACGTTATTGTGAACAAACTTTAAAAGCAATCAGACTATGACAACAATAAATTCAAGAATACCAGAAGGACCAGTGGCTGAGAAATGGACCAACTACAAGGCTCATCAGCGCTTGGTCAATCCTAAGAACAAGCTGAAGCTGGACGTGATTGTGGTGGGCACCGGCCTCGCCGGAGCTTCCGCCGCCGCATCCCTCGGTGAGATGGGATTCAACGTGCTGAACTTCTGCATTCAGGACTCTCCGCGCCGTGCACACTCCATCGCAGCTCAGGGTGGTATCAACGCCGCCAAGAACTACCAGAACGACGGTGACTCTGTTTACCGTCTCTTCTACGACACCGTGAAGGGCGGTGACTACCGCGCACGCGAAGCCAACGTTTACCGTTTGGCAGAGGTGAGCAACAGCATCATCGACCAGTGCGTGGCACAGGGCGTTCCGTTCGCACGCGAATATGGTGGCACACTGGCCAACCGTTCTTTCGGTGGTGCCCAGGTGAGCCGTACGTTCTATGCTAAAGGACAGACTGGTCAGCAGCTCCTGCTCGGAGCCTATTCCGCTCTCTCCGCACAGGTGAACGCAGGAAAAGTGAAACTCTACACCCGTTATGAGATGCTCGACGTGGTGATTATCGACGGACGTGCCCGCGGTATCATCGCCAAGAACCTCATCACCGGAAAGCTCGAGCGATTCTCTGCCAACGCAGTGGTGATCGCCACCGGTGGATATGGCAACACCTACTTCCTCTCCACCAACGCCATGGGCTGCAACGTGACTGCCGCAATGTCGTGCTACCGCAAGGGCGCTTATTTCGCCAACCCTTGCTACGTGCAGATTCACCCAACCTGTATTCCTGTACACGGCGACAAGCAGTCGAAGCTCACACTGATGTCGGAATCGCTCCGAAACGACGGACGTATCTGGGTTCCAAAGAAGTTGGAAGATGCCAAGGCACTGCAAGCAGGTACCAAACAGGGATATGAGATTCCAGAGGAAGACCGCGACTACTACCTCGAGCGCCGCTATCCGGCATTCGGAAACCTCGTGCCTCGTGACGTGGCAAGCCGTGCAGCCAAAGAGCGTTGCGACAAGGGCTTCGGCGTGAACAACACAGGTCTCGCCGTGTTCCTCGACTTCT
>OMUD01000209.1 GCA_900314125.1 uncultured Prevotellaceae bacterium
TCATATAAAATTGGTTTCAATAGAAAATCTTTCTGTGGAGTTTTCCGCTAGGCCGCTCTTCTCCGACGTCAGTTTTGTCGTCAACCCTAAGGAGCGAATCGCACTCGTGGGAAAAAACGGAGCGGGAAAGTCCACATTGCTGAAAATCATTGCCGGTATTCAAAACCCCACCGGGGGAGTGGTGGCCAGACAGAAGGATGTCACTGTGGCTTACCTGCCGCAGGTGATGGTCCTCTCCGACAGTTGTACGGTCATGGAGGAGGCGGAGAAGGCGTTCGAGCACATCAGCGAGATGCAGCTCCGAATCCAGAAACTCAACGACCAGCTGGCGGAGAGGACGGATTATGAGTCGCAGGAATACATGGACCTCGTGGAGAAATTCACCCACGAGAACGAACGCTTCGACTTGATGGGAGGGCAAAACTATCATGCGGAGCTGGAACGGACACTCGTCGGACTTGGATTCAGAAAAGAGGACTTCAACCGACCGACAAGCGAGTTCTCGGGAGGATGGAGAATGAGAATTGAGTTGGCGAAACTCCTGCTTCAGAAACCGGACCTCCTGCTGCTCGACGAGCCTACCAACCACCTCGACATCGGTTCTATCCAATGGCTCGAGCAGTTCATAGCCCAAAGGGCTAACGCCGTCATTCTTGTCAGCCACGACCGTGCTTTTATAAATAATGTGACCAACCGCACCATTGAGATCACCTGCGGACACATCAACGACTATAAAGTGAAATACGACCAGTATGTGGTTCTCCGCGATGAACGCAGGGAGCAGCAGCTGAGGGCGTACGAGAACCAGCAGAAGGAAATTGCCGAGACAAAGGCGTTCATTGAGAAGTTCAGGTATAAGCCCACCAAGTCCAATCAGGTGCAGAGCCGCATGAAAGCGCTCGAGAAGATGCAGCTGGTGGAGGTCGATGACATCGACACCTCGCATCTCAACCTCAAATTCCCTAAATGCCAGAGGAGCGGAGATTTTCCGGTCATCTGCGATGAGGTGAGAAAAACTTATGGCAACCACCTTGTGTTCGACCACGTCAACCTCACCATCAAGAGGGGAGAGAAAGTGGCGTTCGTGGGAAACAACGGAGAGGGAAAATCCACCCTCGTCAAGTGCATCATGGACGAAATCCCTTTTGATGGACAGCTCAAAGTGGGGCATAACGTGCAGATTGGATATTTTGCGCAGAACCAGGCGCAGCTGCTCGATCCCGACATCACGGTGTTCGACACGATTGACCGTGTGGCCACAGGAGATATGCGTACCAAGGTGCGCGACATCCTCGGGGCTTTCATGTTTGGAGGTGAGGCAAGCGACAAGTTTGTCAAGGTGCTCTCGGGAGGTGAACGGAGCAGGCTCGCCATGATACGCCTCTTGCTTGAACCAGTCAACTTCCTCATTCTCGATGAGCCTACCAACCACCTCGACATGCAGTCCAAAGACGTGCTCAAGAGAGCGGTCAAGGACTTCGATGGAACGGTCATCGTGGTCAGCCACGACCGTGATTTCCTCGATGGGCTAGTGGACCGTGTCTATGAGTTTGCCGACGGTAAGGTGCGTGAGCATATCGGAGGCATCTACGACTTCCTCGAGATGAAACGGATGGAAAACGAAGGGCTTACGGGGGTCGGCGAAAATGTCAACGCAAGGACTGAACCCCAGAAAACAGGGGGACAGGAACTTCTGCAAGAAAAAGAAGTGAAAGCCAATGATGGGGCGCTCTCGTATGAGCAGCAGAAAGAATTGGCGAAAATCAAGAGAAAAGCCGAAAAGAGGGTGAAGGATGCGGAGCAGCTCATAGAACAACTTGAACAGCAAATCGCTGAGATTGAAGAGAAAATGACTACGCCGGAAGGGGCTTCCGATGTGTCGCTCTTCACCCGTCACGCCGAAATCAAGGCCAAACTCTCAGAGGCTGAGGACGAGTGGGAGGAGGCATCCATACAATTGGAGGAGATGGGCTGATTCTCTCAACTTTCAGTCTTGTGGTCAAGAATGATTCTGTAATTGAATACTACATCGAACTCACACTGATAACGAAAATACTAAAATTATGAAAATTAAAAACTTAATCACAGTAGCAGCTATGGCTATTTCTGCAAGTGCCGCTGCACAGGGCATCGGCATCAAGATGGAGAACATGAACCCGGCAGTCAAACCGGGAACGGACTTCTACCAGTATGCATGCGGTGGGTGGATCAAGAACAATCCACTCAAACCGGAGTTCTCACGTTTCGGATCTTTCGACGTCGTGGCGGAGAACAACAAAAACCAAATCAAGTCTTTGATCGAGGAACTCTCTTCCACCAAGCATGAGCGCGGAACAGTGGCACAGAAGGTGGGTGACCTCTATTCCATGTATATGGACTCCGTGCGTCAGAACAAGGAGGGAGTGAAACCAATTCTCGCTGACCTTAAGAAAATTGAGAAGGTCAAGAACCGCGAGCAGGCACTCAAACTTATGGTGGAGAACGACTTCAAAGGAGGAAGCCTGCCGTTTGGATTCTATATCGGAGCCGATATGATGGACTCTAAGAACAACATCGTTGATATGTCGCAGGGTGGGCTTTCGCTCGGACAGAAGGAATACTATCTCAGTGAGGAGGAGTCGTTCTCTAAAATCCGTGAGGCATTCAAGGTGCATATCGTGAAGATGTTCAAACTCGTAGGCGACAACGACAAGACGGCTAACCGGAAGATGGAGTCGGTCATGGCCATCGAGACACGTATTGCCAAGGCTTCCAAGAGCCGTACTGAGCTCCGCGATCCGGCATCCAACTACCACAAGATGTCATACGCCGACTTCAAGCGGGATTTCGCTGGGTATGACTGGGACTTCCTTTTCCATACCAACTTTGTTGACGGACTCCAGACGCTGACTGTGGGACAGCCGGAAGCCATCAAGGAAGCCGTGGCTGTGCTCAACGAGACTGACCTTCGTCAGATCAAGGACTGGATGCAGTGGACCCTGCTCAACGGAAACTCAAGCGCATTGGGTGATGAGGTGTATCTCCAAAACTTCGACTTCTACAGCCGCACCATGTCGGGTGCCAAAGAGCCGCGTCCAAGATGGAAACGCAGCGTCGATGCGGTGAGCGGTGTGCTCGGAGAGGCGGTCGGACAGATGTATGTGGAGAAATACTTCCCGGCTGAGAACAAAGCACGCATGGAGAACCTCGTGAAGAATCTCCAGGTGGCGCTCGCAGAGCGTATCGACGCACAGGACTGGATGAGCGATGCCACAAAGCAGTATGCCAAGGAAAAACTTTCCACCTTCTATGTGAAGATAGGATACCCGAACAAGTGGAAGGACTATTCAAAACTGGATATCGACCCTTCGAAAAACCTCTATGAGAACTCGCAGGCTGTACGCCTCTGGGCCACGAAGAAACATGTGGAGGAGAAATACAACAAGCCGGTTGACCGCGACGAGTGGCACATGACACCGCAGACGGTCAACGCATACTACAACCCTACGACCAACGAAATCTGCTTCCCAGCTGGTATTCTCCAATATCCGTTCTTCGACATGCAGGCCGACGATGCCTTCAACTATGGTGCCATCGGAGTGGTCATCGGACATGAGATGACACACGGATTCGACGACCAGGGACGCCAGTTCGACAAGGATGGTAACTTCCGTGATTGGTGGCAGGAAGGTGATGGCGACAAGTTTAAGGCGCGTGCCAAGGTGATGTCGGACTTCTTCTCAAACATCAGCGTGCTCCCTGACCTCAAGGGCAACGGTGAACTCACCCTCGGCGAGAACCTGGCTGACCACGGAGGTCTTCAGGTGGCATTCGCAGCATTCCAGAATGCACAGAAGCAGGCTGCAGCGCAAGGTAAGGCTCCTCTGAAAACTGTCAATGGCCTCACGCCGGAGCAGCGTTTCTTCCTTGCCTATGCAGGTGTATGGGGACAGAACATCACGGAGGAGGCTATCAGAAACCTCACCGT
>OMUD01000092.1 GCA_900314125.1 uncultured Prevotellaceae bacterium
CGCATCCTAAATTATGCAAATTTAGATAAAATTTGCTATCTTTGCAAAAATATCCTTTTAAATCAAGAAGAAGCGTGGATAAAGAATCATCTTTCTTGGATAAAACGCTGTCGAGGCGTGATTTTGAGATAATGGCTCCGGTTGGTTCCCGAGAGAGCCTTGCCGCTGCCATTCATGCCGGAGCAGACTCTGTTTATTTTGGCATAGGAAAACTGAACATGCGCTCCCATTCCGCCTCCGCTTTCGGTTTGAACGACTTGCGTGAGATTGCCTCGCTGTGTCAGTCGCATGGCCTGAAGAGCTACCTGACAGTGAACACCATCATCTATGGTGAGGACTTGTCGGAAATGCGTGAGATTGTTGACACGGCCCATGAAGCCGGCATCTCCGCCATCATCGCAAGTGATGTGGCTGTGATGACCTATTGCCGTTCAATCGGCCAAGAGGTTCATTTGAGCACTCAGTTGAACATATCCAACATTGAGGCGTTGAAGTTTTATGCCCAGTTTGCCGATGTGGTGGTTTTGGCCCGCGAGTTGAACATGTGGCAGGTGAAAGAGATTTATGAGCAGATTCAGGCACAGCACATCACCGGTCCTTCGGGTGATTTGGTCCGGATAGAGATGTTCTGCCATGGTGCGTTGTGCATGGCCATCAGTGGTAAATGCTATCTTAGTCTCCAAAATGCCGGCCGTTCCGCCAACCGCGGTGAGTGCGTTCAGATTTGCCGTCGTGGCTATGAGGTCCGTGACCTTGAGACGGGAACGTTACTGAATATCGATAATAAGTATATCATGTCGCCTAAGGACTTGAAAACCATTCGTTTCATGGATATCATGATGGATGCGGGCGTTCGTGTGTTCAAGATTGAGGGTCGTGCACGTGGTCCGGAATATGTGGAGGTGGTTGTGAGTTCGTATAACGAGGCCATCAATGCGGTGCTCGACGGCAGTTTCCATCAGGACGCCGCCCGTCAGGACCGTTGGGACGCCGCCCTCTCCACGGTGTTCAACCGTGGTTTCTGGGACGGTTATTACCAGGGCCAGCGTTTGGGCGAATGGTGTGAGGTTTACGGTTCGAAAGCCACGGAGAAGAAAGTTTATGTGGGTAAATGCCTGAAATATTTCTCTAAGATAGGTGTCGGCGAATTTCTGGTGGAAAATGAGGACCTGCATGCAGGTGACAAGATTCTCGTGACCGGCACGACGACTGGTGCCTTGATCCAGCAAGCTGATGAGATTCGTGTTGACCTGCAGCCCGTCTCGGTTGCCACTCGTGGCCAGCATATCTCAATCCGTACGAATGAGCGTGTCCGTCCTAACGACAAACTCTATGTGCTGGTGAGCAGGAGTCTTGGGCTATGACCAAGTCCCGCAGCACGACGCAAGATGGGTCGTCTCCACTTAGCGTGCTGCTATCCCATCCAGTTGTACGGGAAAATGATAGCGTGGCTCAAACGCAGGTTGAAATTTTTTTTTGTTTTTTTAAACATAAGTTGTAACTTTTCTGCTTCCTTATCCGTCTTATGATAGAAGTGAGTTTCAAAAACGATATTTTGCCATTGAAGGACGTGCTGTTCCGTTTGGCATTGCGTATCACCCAAAACCGGGAAGATGCGGAAGATATCGTGCAGGAGACGTTGATAAGGTTGTGGAATGAGCTGAAGGTCAGTGAGATTGAGAATGTCAAATCGTATGCGATGACCGTATGCAGAAACCTCTCGCTTGACCACAACGCATTGAAAGAACGTCAGACACTCTCCTACGATGAGACGCTTCACGACCAGCTTGACACCTCAAGTCAGCCCGACCGTTTGGTGGAGAGCAAAGAGAAATACAACTTGGTGACGAATCTGATCAGCCAGTTGCCCGAGAAACAGCGTACTGCCTTGCACATGCGCGATGTTGAGGGTCGAAGCTATAAAGAGATTGCCCAGGTGATGGAAATTTCAGAGTCCGACGTGAAAGTGAATATATTCCGAGCTCGTCAGCGATTGAAAGAAAAACTGTCAGGACTGAGGACTCTGTGATTCATTTTTCTAAACACGAGTAATGATGAACTATCAATACATAGAACAACTGCTTGAGCGCTACTGGCAAGGTGAGACGAACCTTGACGAGGAGCAGATTCTCCGTTCGTTCTTCTGTCAGGAGGATGTGCCGGCACACCTTCGTCAGTACAGCGACTATTTCGCTTACGTGAAAGCTTCGAAGGAAGAGACGGTGTCTGCTGACTTTGACTCACGCTTTGCTGATATCCTCAATTCAGAGCAGTCTGCTGCTCCTGTTGTTCGCGCAAAAGCCATCCACATTCCGTTCAAGAGCCGTTTGATGCCGTTCCTCAAGGCCGCTGCCGTAGTTGCCGTGACACTGACGGTTGGTGGCGCAGCCCTGAAAGGCTTGATGCAGGATGAAGAGTTGGAATATGGCCAGTTGACTTCCGGCACCTACGTTCAGTCGGATGATGTGAAGCAGGTGATTGAAACCGCTCACAAGACGCTGACCGCCAAGGCCGACAGTCTTTCTGAAGAAAATGCCGTAGGCAAAGATATTAAAACCGAATAAAGCACTTTTTGAAGATAAATAAACAATAATAATGTTACTAAAAACACCAAAGAGACTGTGAAGTTTCAATTCTCTCATGTAATGAATGAAATCGGTTACTAGAAACCGGGAAAAACTCCGCTCACGATAGCGGAGTTTTTTTTGTAAAGCAGGATTTGAGGTTTGCTTTTGTTCATATAATTGTTTATCTTTGCATTCTCAACGCATGGACAATTATGGAAGAAATAGGTTACAGGAATGGTGAGATGCTGCGCCGTGGCAGGATAGAGGTGGTTTGCGGTTCGATGTTCTCGGGTAAGACCGAGGAGTTGATCCGCCGCATGCGTCGTGCCCAGTTTGCCCATCAGAAGGTTGAGATTTTCAAGCCAGGCATTGACGTCCGCTACAGCGATGACGATGTGGTGTCGCATGAGGGCAATTCCATCCCTTCCACTCCGGTGGATTCTTCCCAAAGTATCTTGCTGCTGGCGAGCGACAGCGATGTGATTGGAATAGATGAGGCTCAGTTTTTTGACGATGGCATAGTCGATGTGTGCAACCAATTGGCAAACAATGGTGTCCGTGTGATTGTGGCTGGTTTGGACTTGGATTTCAAAGGCGTGCCGTTCGGTCCGATGCCGAAGCTGCTGTCCATCGCCGACGACGTGCTGAAAGTTCATGCCATCTGCGTTCGTTGCGGCTCCTTGGCATACGTGTCGCACCGCATCGTGGCCGGCGACCGTCAGGTGATGCTGGGCGAGATGAAGGAATATGAGCCTTTGTGCCGTGAATGCTACAAGAAAGCATGTGCGCAGAAATAAAGGAAAAGCAAAATATATTTGGCTTTTCTCTCATTT
>OMUD01000140.1 GCA_900314125.1 uncultured Prevotellaceae bacterium
GAGAAATTCGACTCGATCAGTATTGACAACCTGGCCATCTACATGTCGATGAGCGACCAGTTCATCCCCGCCATGCAATACACCTTCACCTACGACAACTCGAGCCGTCCGCTCTCGCGCTCCATCACCCACTTCGACTTCACGGTGAAAGAGGCAGGCAACCTGATCAACGGAGTGAGCACACTCAGTGGCCGCAAATACAGCGAAGAAGACAAAGAGATTTTCGGCACCCCATACGCCCAATTCATCAAGCTCCAAGGTCAACTGATCAACTATTTCAAACTGACCGACAACAGCACACTTGCCACGAGGCTGAAAGGCGGTGTGATTTGGTCGTACGGCAACTCCTCTTTCGCCCCTTACAGTGAGATGTTCTTCATCGGCGGTGCCAACTCCATCCGTGCCTTCACCGCCCGCTCTTTCGGTCCTGGTTCCTACTACGAGCCCGCCCTCCGCCGCATGTCGGTTTTTCAAGTGGGTGACATCCTGTTGGAAGCCAATGCCGAATATCGTTTCAAGATGCTGAGCAACCTGTATGGCGCCCTTTTCCTTGATGCCGGCAACATCTGGATGTTGAAGGAAGACCTATTCTATGAAGGAGGAAAGATCGGTGAGACCAACTTCCTGAAGTCGATAGCCCTCGGCACGGGATTCGGCTTACGCTACGACCTGAAGTTCCTGGTTCTTCGCCTGGATCTCGGTATTGGCATCCATGCCCCTTACGACACTGGCAAGCGCGGGTATTACAACATTCCAAAATTCAAGGACGGTATAGGCATTCACTTTGCCGTCGGCTACCCATTCTAATGAAAAACCACTCCATCCACTTGACTGCAGTGCTCACAACGAGCTGTGGTGAGGTGTAGGCAAAGATACAGACATGGCAAAAGACAAGATTTCATACGTATGCACCTCTTGCGGTTATGACTCTCCGAAATGGCTGGGCAAATGTCCGTCGTGCGGTGAGTGGGACACGTTCAAAGAATTCCGTGAGAAGAAGGGCACGAAACGTGTGCTGACCGGTTCCGATGGTTTCAGCATGAGCACTGGCAGCAGCCCAGTTGCGATGAGTCAGATTCAGACGAGCGACGACCCCCGCATCAACCTTCACGACCCCGAATTGAACCGCGTGCTGGGCGGAGGCTTGGTCCCCGGTTCGCTGACATTGCTCGGCGGTGAGCCCGGCATCGGCAAATCTACACTGATTCTTCAGACAGTGCTTCGACTGACCGACAAGAAAGTGCTGTATGTGAGTGGTGAGGAGAGTGCCCGCCAGCTGAAATTGCGCGCCGACCGGATTATGGAGAATCCTCTGTCGTCAGACGAGCCAGCCCCAGCCCAGGATCCTTCGGTGCTGGTGGTTTGCGAGGCGATGATGGAGACCATCTTCAAGCATATAGAAAGCGTGGAACCAGACATCGTGGTGATAGACTCCATCCAGACGATGGCCACCGAAAACATTGAGAGTTCTCCGGGCAGTGTGAGCCAGATCCGCGACTGTGCCGCCCAGCTGTTGAAGTTCAGCAAGGAGAGTGGAACACCTGTGATTCTGATTGGGCATATCAACAAAGAAGGAAGCATCGCAGGTCCAAAGATACTGGAGCACATGGTTGATACCGTCCTTCAGTTTGAGGGTGACCAACAATATATGTACCGGATTGTGCGTGCCATCAAAAACCGCTTCGGGAGCACCGCCGAGCTTGGCATTTACGAGATGGTTCAGAATGGTCTCCGACCTGTGAGCAACCCATCAGAGCTGCTGCTTTCCGACATTGAGCAGAGCGAGGGTTTGAGCGGTGTGGCGATAGGCTGTGCGATTGAGGGTGTGCGGCCGTTGCTGATAGAAGCCCAGGCGTTAGTGAGCACGGCAGCATACGGCACTCCCCAGCGACTTGCCACCGGCTTCGACACACGGCGTCTGAATATGTTGCTGGCGGTGCTTGAAAAACGAATTGGTTTCAAGTTGGCTCAGAAAGACGTGTATCTCAACATTGCCGGCGGCATCCGCGTGACCGACCCAGCCACCGACCTGAGCATCATCTCCTCCATCCTGTCGAGCAATGTGGATAGTTCGATTGACCGCAAAACGTGTATGTGTGGAGAAGTGGGACTGAGTGGCGAGATCCGTCCTGTGAGCCGGATCCTGCAACGGATCAGCGAGGCAGAGAAGTTGGGCTTCGACACGATCATCGTGCCTCAATCAAACATGAACGGCATCGACATCAGCAAGTACAACATCCACATCCGCGGCGTTAGAAAGGTGGAGGAAGCATTCCGGGAGCTATTTGGATAAACAGAACGTCCATGATGTTTTGATGTCCCCCAGATTGAGTCTGCAAATCCCAAACAGAAAAACGGAAATATGAAGTTGGAATAGTTTTCAACTGCTTCCATCTGACAAAACACAACACTAACTAAACACCTATATGAAAAAACTACTAACTACCATTTGTGTCATCCTTGCCTGTGCTCTCAGTGCAAGCGCACAAATCCAGACCAATGCCGGTGTCCAGTATCTGCAATGTATGCAGAAAGACATGTCGGCCGACTTCAACGATTTGTCCAACACCTATTTCCTGGCCGACTCCCTTGTCTCTTTCGACCACATGAAGGGCGAGGGAATGCTTAATTGGAAACGTTACCGCCTGTCGCCCCGTCAGGCATTCAACCTGAATGGGTATTGGCCCGTGAGGATGCAGATGCTTGATTTTCCAGACGCGGCCTACGACAATGACCCGAATCTCAAGATTAAGGTGGACAACATCTCTCCACGCACCATTCGGATCAGAATCCTGACCTCTCCTATAGAACCGACGGCCAAGGATGAGGACGATCCAATGTTTTGCGAGGAGTTTTTGAAGTCCCTGCACTCCCATTATCCAGAGAAAGATGCAGAAGAAGCCATCAAGAATCTCTGGATAGCCAATCAGACATCCGATGCCATCACCTATTCATCTGACTATGGAACCATCGAAATCCGCAAATATCCTTGGCGCATCGTCGTTAAGGATAAAAACGGCAAGATTCTCACGCAGACGCGTCACATCATAGACAACGACTCCACTCAGGTGAAGCTCCTGCCCTTTAACTTCATCAAACGTGGCTCGGACAATTCCCGAAGCATCAACCCTGTATTCTCACTTTCACCAGGCGAACGGATATACGGCTGCGGTGAGTCTTTCACCTCTCTGAACAAAGTGGGACAGAAAGTTCATCTTTCCGTGACTGACCCTCAAGGTCCTGAGACTGACGGTCAATACAAGCCCGTTCCTTTCTTCTTCTCCAACAGAGGGTACGGCATCTTCATGCACACCTCAGCACCTGTGACCTGCGACTTTGGGTCCAGCTACATCGGAGCCGACCGTCTGTTCATGGCCGACGAGATGATGGACTTCTTCATTTTCTTTGGCGAGCCGAAAGACATCCTTGATGAATACACCAACGTCACGGGTAAGTCGCCGATGCTTCCTCTTTGGTCGTTCGGCACATGGATGAGCCGCATCACTTATTTCTCCCAGGAAGAGGGGTTGGAAATAGCCCGTCAACTCAGGGCGCATCAGATTCCTTCTGATGTGATACATTTCGACACAGGCTGGTTCGGAGTGGACTGGCAATGTGACTATCAGTTTGCCAAAGACCGCTTTGAAGACCCTGCAGGTATGCTCCGTACATTGGCAGACGACGGATTCCACACATGTTTGTGGCAACTGCCTTATTTCACCCCCAAAAACAGCCTGTTCAAGGAAATTATCGCCAACGGTTTGAACGTAAAGAATTTCAATGGCGGTATGCCATACGAGGATGCCGTACTGGATTTTTCCAATCCCGATGCCGTCAGTTGGTATCAGGAGAAAATCAGTGGTCTTCTAAAGCAAGGTGTGTCCACCATTAAGTGCGACTTTGGTGAAGCAGCTCCTTATAATGGAATCTATCACTCTGGCAAGAGTGGACTATACGAGCACAACCTCTACCCTCTCCGCTACAACAAAGCCCTTTGGGAAGCCGTGGAGAAGCAATATCCCGGCGAAGGCATCATCTGGGCCCGCTCGGCTTGGGCCGGTTCTCAGCGATATGCGCTCCACTGGGGCGGCGATGCCGCCACCACCAACATTGGCATGCTTGGTGATCTCCGTGGCGGGTTGAGTTTCGGTTTGAGCGGCTTCTCATTCTGGAGCCACGACATGGGTGGTTTTGTCACCGCCTCACCAGAGGATATCTACCGCCGGTGGCTTCCGTTCGGTTTTCTGAGCAGCCACACCCGTGCACACGGTGCTCCGCCAACCGAGCCTTGGCTCATCAGTGAGGATTTCACAAAAGCATTCCGAGAGTGCGCCGAGATGAAATATAAGCTGATGCCATACGTATATGCTCAGGCAAAGGACTGCTCCAACCGCGGGCTGCCTATGGTACGGGCCCTTTTCGTGGAATTCCCACACGACCACGGTGCCTGGCTCGTGGAAGACGAGTACATGTTCGGTTCTCAAATCCTGGTAGCTCCGTTGCTGGAATCGGGCTCAGAACGTGAGGTCTATCTTCCTAAGGGAAAATGGATAGACTATCAAGATGGAAAAGTTTATGACAGTGGTTTCCAAACCATCAAAGCTGGCAAGATCCCTGCAGTCATTCTGGTGCGCGACGGCTCGATTATCCCTCATGTGCCACTGGCTCAACGCACAGATCAGATAGACTGGAGCAAAATTGAATTGAAAACCTACAAGGCTGATGCGAAGGCATGCACAGGACTGCTTTTCAAGCCGGGCGATGCGGACGTTCAGGAAATCAACAAATAGCTTGTGAATCTGTGCCCATTCACCCCAGCAAGGCCTTGACTTGTTTCACCACTTGGTTGGCATAGCGAGCATCGTTGCCAGCTCCGAGCGGGACGTGGATGACGTCCTGCCCGGGAAGATCGGTGATGACGATGATTTTATAGTCGTTAGGGACGTAGGGGACTGCAAAGTTGCTGAACGACACATCCCTGACATGCTGTTTTTCAACGGCCATTCCGTTGATGATAAGCAAATTTTGGGATTTGTATTCCAGGATGGTGCCTTCCGTGTCGTTGCCTCGTGTTGGGTTGACCACCACAAGGTTATCGGGTTCTCCATATTGCGATATGGCATCATCCACAGTGGACAGACGGTTTTTCTCCAATTCTTTCTTTATTATTTCTTTGCGTCTGTCTCGCAGCATAAGCAGAAAAATGACCAAGATGGCAAGGAGAATGAAAATAACTCCTTCTGTGCTGAACAAGTTGATAAATGGCACCATAAATATCGTGAATTTGAAAGGTGGAAAGGGTGAGTAAGAAGTGTGATGCAAAAATACTAAATTATCTTGTCTCCTCAAAATGTTTATCAAAAATGAGGAAAGGAGGTGTGTCAAAATGATTAAGAGTGCGCTTCGCGCAGAAATCTATCAAATCTTTTCAAATCTTTCAAAACTTTTAGGTTTGTATATCAATAATTTGTGATTTGTGAGATTTGTACAGATTTGTGAGATTTCTCGCCGTCAGGCGACAGAACTTTATTTTGACACACCCTCTTTTTCTTTTTTGTCAGTCCTCACAGCATTTCTATTTCATATATTTGCACATACAGAACAACTTCTCTGCAAGCAAGAAATAGAAGAAAAAGAAGAAGTAATGAATGGGTAAAAGCTTAGCAGACTCGGCAAAGTGATTTTTTTTTCACTTTGCCGAGTCTGAAGTTTTCAGCCTAAGGCAAAAGCCGCTTCGCTATGGTAGGCAACGCACATGGCATCCATGCCATAGAGCATTTATGCATTCAAGTTTAAGGGTGGCTCAATCCACATCGTAAAGAAGTTTCACAGTCCCATTGACTGTGAATAATTGAGCCGAACTTTCCCCGCATTTGAAGTTCTTGAATTCAATAGTTATGTAATCATCATCTTTCACAGACTTCACAACAGCCGAACCACTTTCGTAATCAGTACCACTTGACTCATCGAGCATGATCGACACATATATTTCGGGGTAGTCTGCCAGATTAGTACCAACCGAAGGCTTGTTTCCTCCAAAACAATCAATGCCAATCATATAGTCATAATCAAATTCCCCTTTTTTAGCATCGGCCAATTCACCAAGAGGAATCAAGATGGACAGCGTACCATCTCTCCATGATGATTCA
>OMUD01000079.1 GCA_900314125.1 uncultured Prevotellaceae bacterium
TGAAAAGGGGCAGGGCTGGCTTGACGGCCGTCCCAACCCCTTTATGATGTTTGTCAACAGAATCCTACATCAGGCCGAAGAGCCGCAGGATGTCGTTGAGGTTGGCGAAAATCAGCAGTCCGAGCAGCAGGAAGAAGCCCACATACTGAGCGCGCTGCAGGAAGGTGTCGCTTGGCTTGCGGCCGGTCACGATCTCGTAGATGCAGAAGAGGGCGTGTCCACCGTCGAGGGCAGGAATCGGCAGCACGTTCACCACACCGAGCATGATGGACAGCAGGGCTGTGAGCATCCAGAAGCTCTGCCAGTCCCACACGCCTGGGAAGATGTTGCCGATGGTGATGAAGCCGCCCACGCTCTGTGCGCCTTTCTTGGTGAAGATGTACTTCAGGTCGCTCACATAGCTGGTCAGCTGGTTCCATCCGTATGCCACGCCGGCAGGGAGGGACTCAAAGAATCCGTATTCCTTCGTCGTCGTTTTGTATTCTGGGGTTTTGTTCACGAATCCAAAAGTGACTTCTGGTGTGAGCAGCACTTCTGCCTCCCTCACGCTGTCGCCCTCCTGAATGCAGAGGCTGACGGTGCGGACTTTGAGACTGTCGTTGAGTGAGGCGTCCTCAGGTATAAGTGTGCGCAACATGGCCAGCTCGTTGGAGAGGTCGTTGAAGTCCTTGATTTCCTTGTCGTTGAGTTTGGTGATGGTGGAGCCTTTGGACAGTCCGATCTTCTCGGCTGGGGATTCAGGCACTACGCTGTCAACCACCAGCGGCATCCGCACCTCGGCGAAACGTGGCTCTTCCAACATCTCAAGCAGGTTGAGGTCGCCAGGCAGGCTCACGCTCACGGTCTTGCCGTTTCTCAGCACCTTGGCTTCCTTAGCACCAGTGAGGGTGCGCAGGTTGGCCGGTGCCCACGACTCGAACACCTCGTCATCGGCTCCGGTGATGATGTCGCCGTCCTGGAATCCGAGCGCCTTGGCCTCTTCATTGAATTTCATGCCGTAGGCCATGTCCTCGCTCTTCACGTATTCCTTGCCCCAGGCGAAGAGCACCATGGCATAGATGAAGAATGCCACGAGGAAGTTCATCAGCACGCCGCCCAGCATGATGAGCAGGCGCTGCCATGCCGGCTTGGTGCGGAATTCCCACGGCTGCGGTTCTGCCTTGAGCTTTTCCTTGCTCTGGGTCTCGTCAATCATGCCGTCGATGGCCACATAGCCTCCGAGTGGAATCCAGCCGATGCCGTATTCCGTGCCTTGATACTCGTATTCTCCATCGTCCTTCTTCGGCACCGGCTTCTTGCCGAACAGACGGCGGAACCAGTTGTCGTAGGTGCTGAAAAGATGGAACTTATAGTCGAAAAAGAGGTAGAACTTGTTCACCCTTGTCTTGAAGAGCTTGGCGAAAAGGAAGTGACCTCCCTCGTGGAGGATGATCAGCAGTCCCAAAGAGATGATAACCTGAATAATCTTTATTAAAACAGTCATTTTTCGTTCTTGTTATTATGTTCTGTTTGTTTCGTTTGGATTTGTTTGAACAGTAATTGAAAATTTGAAAAAAGGATTCTCTATATCAATGTCCTGGCATATTCCCTGGCTTTGCGGTCGGTGTCGAGGTAGGTCTCAAGCGAGCAGTCGAACTGCTTGTCCACGTGCTGCATGGTCTGCTCGATGATTTCGGCTATGCGGGTGAAAGGGATGACATCGTCGATGAACGCGCGGTTGGCAATCTCGTTCGCCGCATTCATGATGCATGCCATGTTGCCGCCTTCGGCGAGCGCGTCGTAGGCCAGCTTGAGGCAGCGGAACCGTGTGGTATCGGGCTTTTCGAACGTGAGGTCATGGAGTTGGAAGAAGTCCAGCCGCTCATAGTCGGAATCCAGCCGCTTGGGATAGGCGAAGGCGTATTGGATGGGAAGCCGCATGTCGGGCATGCCCAGTTGTGCCTTCACGGCGCCGTCGCGGAACTGCACCATGGAGTGGATGACCGACTGCGGATGCACCACCACCTGTATGCGGTCGGCATCCACGTCGAAGAGCCAGTGGGCCTCTATCACCTCGAAGCCTTTGTTCATCATCGAGGCGGAGTCAATGGTGATTTTCGCACCCATGTTCCAAGTGGGATGTGCCAATGCCTGCGACTTGCTCACGCTTTTCAGCTGCTCGGCATCGTAGTTGCGGAATGGACCGCCCGATGCGGTGAGCAGGATTTTCTCTATGGCGTTGCCTGGTTCCAGACATTGGAAAATGGCAGAGTGCTCAGAATCGACAGGCAGCAGTGGTACCCTGTACTGGCGGCAGAGTCGGGTGATGAGGTCGCCCGCCACCACTAACGTCTCCTTGTTGGCTAATGCGATAGCCTTGCTGGCCTTGATGGCGCTGATGGTGGGCTTCAGTCCGGCGAATCCCACCATGGCGGCCAACACCATATCGACATTGTCGTCTTTCACCACGTCGCACAGCGCATCCGCACCTGCATAAACCTTGATGGGCAGGTCGGACAATGCGCGGCGCAGTTTGTCGTAGTGCATTTCATTGGCAATCACCACCACTTCTGGCTGAAAACGGCGTGCCTGCTCAATGAGCAGGTCCACGTTGTTGTTGGCGGTGAGTACGTAGGCTTCAAAGAGCTCCGGATTCGAGGCGATGACGTCAAGTGCCTGGGTGCCTATCGAACCAGTGGAGCCTAATATTGCGATTTTTCTCATGGATGGTCCATTTTCTTGTTACGGTGCCTCAAAGGGGTGGCCGTTGTTGGTTGCTTCTGCTGAATCTTCTGTTTTTACGTTGAACCTACAGGTCGAGCAGTCCGTCGGGCAAATCCATCTGGAGCCTTTTGTGCTCGTGGTCAATATCCTGGATGAATTCCTCATGCACAGGGATATAAATCGTTCTTCCATCTGGGGTTTCCACGCTGAACAGCCAGTTTTCCGTCTGCGTGTCCACATCGGTGATGACGCCAATCTCAGCGCCGTCAGTGTCGGTTACGGTGAAGCCGATGAAATAGGTGATGGACACCTCTTCCTGGTCGGCTTCTGCTGCCTTGCTTCGCTCGAAGCAGACATCGCAGCCCACGAGGCGCTGGCTCTGTTCGGCTGTGTCGAGGTCCTCGAACTTCACGATGGCCACGGTGTCGGACCGAAATCGGCAACTTTCAATGTAGAAAGGCACGATGATACCATCGACCCTGATGAGCAGGTATTCGCTCTCAGTGGCGTCAAAGATGTCGTCGGTGAAGTGGAAGTCCACCTCGCCGTGCAGTCCGTGGGTCTTGCTGATGTAGCCTATTTTATAGACGTCCTCGTCCTTGATCATCGTGATTCGGATTTATCTGTTTTTTCTCAGTCCTTTTTTTTGGGGGGGGAGGTTTATCCTTGGCGTTTTGATATAGGCGCCGATATTTTGTTGCGTTGGCAACGCAACATACGGGACTGTGAAGGTTTATCCCTGGCGCTTGATATGAGCGCCAATGGCGGTGAGGCGCTGCTCGATATCCTCATAGCCGCGGTCAATCTGCTCGATGTTGCTGATCACGCTCGTGCCTTTGGCGCTGAGTGCGGCGATAAGAAGCGCGATGCCCGCCCTGATGTCGGGTGATGACATTTTTGCACCCCTGAGTTGGAACTTGTGGTCGTGACCGATGACGACGGCGCGGTGAGGGTCGCAGAGGATAATCTGCGCACCCATGTCGATGAGTTTATCGACGAAGAAGAGCCTGCTCTCGAACATCTTCTGATGGATGAGCACGCTGCCCTTGGCCTGGGTCGCCACGACGAGCAGCACGCTGAGCAGGTCGGGCGTGAGTCCCGGCCACGGAGCGTCGGCCACAGTCATGATGCTTCCGTCGATGAACGAAGATATGTCGTAGCTTTCCTGCTCTGGAATGTGGATGTCGTCGCCCACACGCTCCATCTTGATGCCCAGTCGGGAGAACATCTCAGGGATGATGCCGAGGTTTTCGTACGACACGTTCTTGATGGTCATGTCGCTTCCCGTCATGGCTGCCATGCCGATGAAGCTGCCCACCTCAATCATGTCGGGCAGGATGGTGTGCTCAGTGCCGTGGAGCCGTTCCACTCCCTCGATGGTGAGGAGGTTGGACGCGATGCCGGAGATTTTCGCTCCCATGCTGTTGAGCATCTTGCACAGCTGCTGGATGTAAGGTTCGCAGGCTGCGTTGTAGATGGTGGTGGTGCCTGGTGTGAGCACGCTCGCCATGATGATGTTGGCCGTTCCGGTGACCGATGCCTCGTCGAGCAGGATATCCACTCCGTGCATCTCGTGTGCGTCAATCTCGAAGCGTCCGGTCTCAACGTCGTAGTTGAACCTGGCGCCCATTTTCTGCACGCCGTAGAAGTGGGTGTCGAGCCTGCGTCGTCCGATTTTGTCGCCTCCCGGCTTGGCAATGAACGCATGGTGGTACTTGCCGAGCAGCGGACCGAGCAGCAAAACTGAACCGCGGAGCCTTGCGCAACGCTGCACAAACTCCTGGCTGGCCAGATAGTCCATGTCGAGGTTGTTGGCTCGGAATTCCCATGTGCCACCGCCCATGTCCTTGCAGTGCACCCCAATCTTGCTCATGATGCCGATCAGGTTGTTCACGTCGAGGATGTTCGGAATGTTGTGCATGAGGACCGGCTCATCAGTGAGCAGGACGGCGCTGATCACTTCCAACGCCTCGTTCTTCGCACCTTGCGGTTTGATCTCTCCGTGTAGTTTATAGCCTCCTTCTATGATAAATGATGCCATATATGGTCGATTGTTCTTGGTTTTCTATTTGAGGTGTCCTAAGAGAGCTGTGTGTAGGACAACTTTTGTTTTCAGCTGAAGTTCATGGTTAGCGCCGATTGGCTTAAAGACACTTATTTCTTCTTCTTGCTCTTGGCGGGGCGCATCTGCTGGATCTCGTTCAGTATCTCGTTGTCGCTGAGGAGTTTCAACTCGCCTGGCAGGTAACTGGCCTTGCCGTTGGTGAGTGTGGCGAGGTCGTCGAGCACTTTTTCCTCGCTCATGCTGTCCTTGTTCCATCGGCCCAGGCTGCGCTTCATCTGGTTGGCAACCATGCGAGTGAGTTGCTCGCGCTCGTCGGCATCCTCAATCTCGGTGAGCTTCTTGGCCAACGCCTCGATGATTGCACCGTAGTGGCGTTTGCCAATCGGGTGTTGCGGATAGGCTATACGCTGGCGGTCGGAACTTCGGTCGCTCATCTTCTCAATCTCGTAAGGATAGTCGATGTCGAGCTCATAATCAGCTATGGCGGCGAGGTGGTTCCACAGTTTCTTCTTTAATTCTGCCTCATCGCTGCTCTTGTTCTTCATCTTTGCCATGATGGCCACGATGGTCTCTGCGCACCGCTGACGCTCAGCACGGTCTTCGATGGTCATGCAGTGATTCACCATGTTCTGTATGCTTCGTCCGTATTCCGGCAGAATCAGTTGGTCGCGGTCGGTGTTGTAGTCCACGAGTCCGCGCATCTCGTCTTGCTTGTTGTCTATGCTCATCTGTTTTGTAGTTCTGTGCTGCTCATGCAGCTTGTGGTTGAGGTTCTGTTGTCGTCTCTGCATTCAAAGTTTTGCCGTTGTGACTCATGGACGCATCTTCTTCTTTCCGGCGATGAAGTCCTTCAGGTAGAACGGTTCAAAGTATGCCACGTCGGCGAACTCACCTGTCACATGGGCTTTCTCTGCCAATGGACACATGTATTTGGCCAGCGGTTTGATGCCACTTACGAAATGGGCATTGGGGTGAGTGATGACCTCTTTGCATTTGTCAGAGCCGTTTCCAAAGAAATAAATGGGATGCTGGTCAAGATGCTGTTGGAAAGACTGAGCGTCAATCACTTTGGCGCTGATAGGCTCCACGGCTTTGAGTGCCCGTGTGTAAAGCGCGGTATAGACTTCCATCCTACGGGCGTCAATCATAGGGCAGAGCAGGGCATCCTCGGGCAGCTCCTCCCGGCCGAGCAACAACGGCACGCACATTAGCTCAAGCGTGGGAATGGCGATGAGCTTCAGCTTGCGTCCGTAGCACACGCCTTTGGCTGTCGACACACCAATGCGCAGTCCGGTGTAGGAACCAGGACCGCTGCTCACAGCCACGGCATCGAAGGGGATGGCGTGGTTGTCGGTGAACGAGAGGGCTTCCTCCACCATTCCTGCAAGGAGTGTGGAATGCGACGGACCCTCCAACTCTTCCTTATGGAAAATCACGGCACCGTTCTCGCTGACTGCAACGGAACAGGCCTCTGTGGAGGTGTCGATATGTAGAATACAGGACATATTTAATAATTAAAACGCAAATTATCTTGCAAAATTACGATAATCCGCTGAAAAATCCGTATTTTTGCGTAGATTTTCATCTAAATCAACATTTTTTATGACTTTTGGGTGCGTTTGCGGGCGATTATGCCCCCTCATCAGCACATTCACTTTTTTACACCGATTCAATCAACCGACGATAATAATATGATACAATCAATGACTGGCTACGGCAACACCGTAGTGGACTTCGACAACAAGAAAATTCACGTGGAACTCAAGGCTCTCAACAGCAAGGCATTCGACCTGAACGTCCGCATCGCACCGCTCTACCGCGAGCGTGAGATGGAAATCAGGCAGATTCTCTCCCGTGAGCTGGAACGTGGAAAAGTGGATTTCTCTATCTGGATTGAGAAAAACGACCAGCAGCTAGCCATTCCCATCAACACCGACGTGGTGGCCAGCTACTACCGCCAGATTTGCGAGGTGTCGGAGAAAATCGGCTTGGACCGTCCGTCGCTAAGCCCTGCAGAATGGATGCCTGCGCTGCTCCGTTTGCCCGACACGATGACGAGTGTGGAGGTGGAAGTGCTCAGCGATGAGGAATGGGAGGTGGCTCTCGGTGCCATCACCGACGCAGTCCACAAGCTGAAGGAATTCCGCGCACAGGAGGGTGCCGCCCTTGAGGCCAAGTTCAATGAGAAGGTGGACAACATTGAGAAGCTGCTGATGAGCATCGAACCTTACGAAACTTCTCGTGTGGAGAAAATCCGCGCCCGCATCATCGATAGCCTGGAGAAACTGGTTGGCGTGGAATACGACCGCAACCGACTGGAGCAGGAGATGATTTATTACATCGAAAAACTCGATATCAACGAGGAAAAACAGCGTCTGAAGAATCATATCAACTATTTCCGCGAGACGATGCGCGAAGGTCACGGGCAGGGCAAGAAACTCGGCTTCATCGCTCAGGAAATGGGACGTGAGATCAACACCACAGGCAGTAAGAGCAATCAAGCCGAGATGCAGAACATCGTGGTGATGATGAAGGACGAGTTGGAGCAGATTAAGGAGCAGGTGCTCAATGTGCTCTGATTGTTAAGAAAAAGACTGAATTGATAATCAAGCTGTTGGCTAAATAGCGACAGTCAATATGAATAAAGATTGATGAAGAAGAAAGGCAAATTGCTGATTGTGAGCGCTCCGAGTGGGAGTGGCAAGTCCACGATCATCGGAAAGATGCGTGAGAAATATGAGAACCTGCATTTCTCCGTCTCTGCCACGAGCCGCCCTCCGCGTGGCACAGAGCAGAACGGGGTGGAGTATTATTTCCTCACTCCTGATGAATTTCGTCAGAAAATTGAGAATGACGAGTTTGTGGAGTATGAGGAGGTCTATCCAGGCAAGTTCTACGGCACGTTGAAATCGGAGGTGGAGAACAAGTTGAATGAAGGCAAGAACGTGGTGTTCGACGTGGATGTCCATGGTGGCATGAACATCAAGAAGCAGTATGGCAAGAAAGCGCTGAGCCTGTATATCCAGCCACCGAGCATCGCAGAGCTGCGCCGTAGGTTGGAGAAACGCGGGACAGACTCTCCGGAAATCATCGAACAACGAATCCAACGGGCTGAGTACGAACTTTCGTTTATCGACAAGTTCGACAAGGTGGTGGTGAACGATGTGCTCGATGTGGCGGTGGAGGAAGCGCTCGCCATCGTGACCGAATTTTTCGAGAAATAGTTTATTCCTTGAAATCCTGCTATGGCAAGAATCGGAATTTATGGAGGGTCGTTCAACCCCGTTCACCTCGGCCACACATCGCTGGCTGAAGCCATCTGCCAGGCTGGCGGAGTAGATGAGGTTTGGCTCATGGTGTCGCCGCTCAATCCGCTCAAGCAGCAGGAGCAACACGACATTCTTCCCACACCCTTGAGGCTGTTGTTGGCAGAAAAAGCAGTGGCGGGCTCATCATGCCTGAACGTATCGGATTTTGAGACTCGCCTGCCCATACCATCCTATTCCGTCGTGACTTTGGAAGAGTTGGTAAAAGCCTTTCCCCAGCACACCTTCCTGCTCATCATGGGACAGGACAACTGGACGAACTTCCACCGATGGGTGAGGGCAGACGATATCCGCTCACGGCATGACATCATTGTCTATGGTCGTTCCGACAGCCACGACCCTGCGCAATCGAAAGCTGATGTGAGGATTATCCGGCGGGACGGAACGGAGGAGGTGCTATCCGATTCGCATGACTTCCGTCTTTTCGACATCTCATCAACAGAGATCCGTCGTGCCTTCCAACTGCACGACCTCCCTTTTGCCGCAAAGTGGCTACATCCAGAAGTGTTCCGTTATATCCTTGAGAACGGACTCTATAGAGATTGAATCTTGAGCCAGAGATATTTTCGCTATATTATGATAAAGAAACGCCATCCGGAACTACCGGATGGCGTTTCTTTATTTATTTGAGTTATTGGGTCTGATCAGCTGTTGTATTCCTGCCAGCTCTTCGGCTTGATGTCTTCCTGCTTGAGTTCGCAGAAAGCCTCGATGAAGGCTTTGGCAAGCCGCACGTTGGTGATGAGCGGAATGTTGTGGTCAATGGCGTCACGACGGATCTTGTATCCATTGGTGAGCTCCCTCTTGGTGTGGTTCTTAGGCACATTGATGATAAGGTCGAACTTATGTGCTGAAATCATGTCCATCACGTTGTTCTCTCCCTCTTCGTCTGGCCAGTCCACTTTCTCTGCTGCCACACCGTTGTCGTTCAGGAACTTGGCGGTGCCAGCAGTGGCGTAAATCTTGTAGCCGTTCTTGATGAGGCTCTGTGCTGGCTCCAGCAACGAAACCTTGCCCTTGGCACCACCTGAGCTGATGAGGATGTTCTTCTTCGGCAGCTGGTAGCCGGTGGCAATCATGGCGTTGATGAGTGCCTCGTTCATGCTGTCGCCCAGGCAGCCCACCTCACCAGTGGATGACATATCAACGCCCAGGATTGGGTCGGCATTCTGAAGGCGTGCAAACGAGAACTGGGATGCTTTCACACCGATGCGGTCGATGTCGAACTCGCCTTTGCCTGGCTTGTCGTATGGCACATCAAGCATGATCTTAGTGGCGGTCTCGATGAAGTTGCGCTTCAAAATCTTGCTTACGAATGGGAAGGAACGGGATGCACGGAGGTTGCACTCAATCACCTTCACCTCGCGGTTCTTGGCCAGATACTGGATGTTGAACGGACCGCTGATGTTGAGCTCAGAGGCAATCTTGCGGGAGATTTTCTTGATTTCACGGATGGTGGAGAAATAGATGTGCTGGGCAGGGAACACCATGGTGGCGTCGCCGGAGTGCACACCTGCATATTCGATGTGTTCGCTGATGGCGTACTCGATGATTTCGCCCTTGTCGGCCACGGCATCGAATTCTATCTCCTTCGTGTCCTGCATGAACTGAGAAACAACCACTGGATATTCCTTGCTCACTTCGGTGGCCATCTTGAGGAAGCGCTCCAGCTCCTCGTCGTCGTAGCACACGTTCATGGCGGCTCCGGAAAGCACGTAGGAAGGACGGACAAGCACCGGATAGCCCACCTCGCTGATGAACTCCTTGATGTCGTCCATTGATGTCAGCGCACGCCATGCAGGCTGGTCGATGCCCAGCTTGTCGAGCATGGCGGAGAACTTGTCTCGGTTTTCAGCACGGTCGATGTTCACCGGCGATGTGCCGAGAACAGGCACTCCCTGACGGTAGAGTTTCATGGCCAGGTTATTAGGAATTTGTCCACCCATGCTGACGATAACGCCGCGTGGCTGCTCAAGGTCGATGACGTCGAGCACGCGTTCGAGCGACAACTCGTCGAAGTAGAGGCGGTCGCACATGTCGTAGTCGGTCGATACGGTTTCTGGGTTGTAGTTGATCATGATGGACTTGTAACCCAGTTTCCGTGCTGTGTTGATGGCGTTCACCGAGCACCAGTCAAATTCCACGGACGAACCGATGCGGTAGGCGCCGGAACCGAGCACCACTACGCTCTTCTCGTTCTTGTAGTAGTTGATGTCGTGACCTTGAACGGCGTAGGTGAAATAGAGGTAGTTGGTCAGTTCCGGATGCTCGCTTGCCACGGTGTTGATCCGCTTCACTGCAGGGAGGATGCCCCTCGACTGACGATATTTCCTCACTTCCAGATTTTCTTTCTCCATGTTGCCGCCCTCAGGCTTGAGCACGAAGCGGGCAATTTGGAAGTCGGAGAATCCGGCGCATTTCACCTCGCGGAGGAAGTCGTCGGACAACTCCTCCAAGCTGTTGAGTGCCATGAGCTTGTGCTTCAGGTCAACGATGTTCTTCAGGCGTTGGATGAACCACACGTCGATTTTTGTGAGCTCCTCAATCCGCTCCACGCTGTAGCCTTCTTCCAGCGCCTGTGCGATGGCGAAGATACGCAGGTCGGTTGGGTTCTCCAGCTCCTCGTCAAGATTCTCAAATTTCACGTGGTCGTTGCCCACGAATCCGTGCATGCCCTGACCGATCATGCGCAGACCTTTCTGAATCATCTCCTCAAAGCTGCGTCCGATGGACATGATTTCACCCACCGACTTCATGGATGAGCCGATGAGGCGGCTTACACCGCTGAATTTCGTGAGGTCCCAGCGTGGAATCTTGCAAATCATATAGTCGAGCGAAGGAGCCACGTATGCGGAGTTCGGTGTGCCCATCTCTCCAATCTGGTCGAGTGTGTAGCCCAATGCAATCTTGGCAGCCACGAATGCCAGCGGATAGCCGGTGGCTTTGGATGCCAAAGCAGATGAGCGGCTCAGACGGGCGTTGATCTCAATGATGCGGTAGTCGTTGGTCACAGCGTTGAAGGCAAACTGGATGTTGCACTCGCCTACGATGTTCAGGTGTTTCACGCACTTGATTGAAATCTCCTGGAGCATCTTCACCTGCTCGTCGGTGAGGGAGCAAGTAGGAGCCACCACGATGGACTCACCAGTGTGGATGCCGAGTGGGTCGAAATTCTCCATGGATGCCACGGTGAAGCAGTGGTCGTTGGCGTCGCGGATCACCTCAAACTCAATTTCCTTCCAGCCTTTGAGCGACTCCTCCACGAGAATCTGAGGGGCGAAGGTGAACGCGCTCTCTGCAATTTCCACGAACTTCTTCTCATCTGGACAGATACCAGAACCCAGTCCGCCGAGTGCGTAGGCGGAGCGGATCATGATCGGGAATCCGATGCGGTGGGCGGCGGCAAGTGCGTCCTCCATGGTTTCCACGGCTTGGCTGACCGGAGTTTTCAGTTCTGCCTCATCCAGTTTCTTGACGAAACGGTCGCGGTCTTCGGTGTCCATGATGGCTTCCACGGATGTGCCGAGCACTTCCACGCCATAAGTTTTCAGCGTGCCGTTCATATAGAGCTCCGTTCCGCAGTTCAATGCCGTCTGTCCGCCGAAAGCGAGCAGAATGCCGTCGGGACGCTCTTTCTTGATAATCTCAGTGACGAAATAAGGCGTCACAGGCTGAAAATACACCTTGTCGGCGATTCCCTCCGATGTCTGGATGGTTGCGATGTTTGGATTCACCAACACACTACTGATTCCTTCTTCCCTCAAGGCCTTCAATGCCTGGGAGCCGGAATAATCAAACTCTCCTGCCTGACCGATTTTTAATGCGCCGGAACCTAACACCAGCACTTTCTTGAATTTCTTTTCCACAATCTTTTTATTTATAATATAAATGTATTGATTTCGTTGATTTCCAGATGCCGCCCTTGGATTTTCAGGGCCGTCAGAGGGGGTGTCAGATCTCCACAGGGTTCCAACCCTGGGCTTTCAGTTCAAATTCGTTGCCGTCGCGGGTGATGAGTGCCATCCCCAGGTCGGGCTTGGTGATGTAGCCAATCACCTTCACGTCCTTCATCTGCTCCATCTTCTCGTTGTCGGTGATGGGCACGGTGAAAAGCAATTCATAGTCCTCACCGCCGTTGAGCGCGCAGGTGCTGACGTTGAGGTTGAGCTCTTCGGCCATCACGGCTGTCTGATAGTCGAGTGGGATGCGCTCCTCATAAATTCTGCATCCGGCATTCGACTGGCTGCAGATGTGCATCAGCTCCGATGAAAGTCCGTCGCTGATGTCAATCATGGCGGTTGGCCTCACTCCGGCTTTCTGTAGCCGCTCGATGATGTCGCGTCTGGCTTCAGGACGCATCTGACGCTCCAGCAGGTATTCCTTGCCTTGAAAATCAGGCTGTGCCGTTTCCAGATTCTTCATGGCGCGGGTTTTTGCCTCGCCTTCCATTTTCTGTGCTTCAGCCAGCTGCTGGTAATAGACGGTCTTTTCACGCTCGAGTAGCTGCAGACCCATATAGGCGGCACCCAAGTCGCCCGACACACAGATGAGGTCGGTTTCTTTGGCACCATTTCGGTAGATGGCCTTTCCTTTTTCCACTTCTCCAATACAGGTGATGCTGATGGCGAATCCCGTCATGGAGGTGGTGGTGTCGCCGCCTACGATGTCAACATTGTGGGCATCACAGGCCAGACGAAGGCCAGCATAGAATTCATCGAGCTCTTCGATGCCGAAACGTTTGCTGAGGGCAATACTCACCGTAATCTGCTTGGGCATGCCGCCCATGGCGTAAATATCGCTGAAGTTCACCATGGCGGACTTGTAGCCCAGGTGTTTGAGGGGCATGTAGGTGAGGTCGAAATGGATGCCTTCCATCAACATGTCGGTGGTGACGAGGATGTCTTTGTCACCGCCATAATTCAGCACGGCGCAGTCGTCACCAACGCCACGTCCTGTCTCGGCGTTCTTGGTCTTGATGTCTTGGGTGAGATGCCTGATCAGACCAAACTCACCCAGTTTGCTTATCTCTGTTGACATAATTTTTCCTTTTTTCTAAAATCTAAAGCCTAAAACCTAAAATCTAAAGTCTAAAGTCTAAAGTCTTTTACTCAGTGTGCTGGTGCGTGAGTTCTTCTGAACGTAGCTGAGGATGATCTGGTTGAACTCATCCTGCTTTTCCTTCATAAACTTCACCTCCACAGGCAGCACATAGAAATCCTGGTAGCGGTTGCGGATGAACTCCGCATCGTCGCCTGGGTTGTTGCGCATATATTCAATCAGCCGCATGGCATCTTTCTCAGTCGTCACCACAATCGTGTTGCCTGATTCCGACTGCTTGGTCTTCGAGGCGATGAGGTCGATGTCCTTCTTTGTGAAGTTGTGGTGATCCTCAAAGCGGATGGGGGTGAACTGGCAGAATTGCCTGAAATCACTTTCCAGCTGATGTGGAGATGCGATGCCCGTGAGCAGCACCACGTTGTATTTGTTCGCTTTCAGGTCATCGAGCGTGATATCCTGTGGTTTCGAGAATGAGAAGTCCGAATAGTCGTTCAGCGGGTCGATGTAGTTGCGCATAGGCACGAGATTCCCATATCCGTAGTGGGAGTAAAAGAGCTTCTGCCAAGGCTGGAGGTTGAGCGAGCGTTCTATGCCGTGCTCTTCGGTTGGGGTGATGTCGCCAGGACATTTCGTCACAATCACGATGTCAGCTCGTCGGCAGCTGCTTTTCGGTTCCCGGAGTTTTCCAGCTGGCAGCAGGAAATCGGTATGGGGCAGCCGGTTGTAGTCCATGAGCAGGATGTTGATTCCAGGCTGCACATACCTGTGCTGAAATCCGTCGTCCATGAGCACCACATCGGTTGGCGGGGTGACATCGGCCTGGCAGATGTTGGTGATGGCTCTGCTGCGCTTCTCATCCACTGCCACATGGATTTCCGGATACTTCTGCTTCATTTGGTATGGCTCGTCGCCGATATCGCTCATGTGGGTGTTTTCTGTAGCTCTCACGTACCCCTTGGTCTGTCGCTTGTAGCCACGGCTGACAATCGACACCTGATGCTTCGTACGCAGCAGGCGGATGAGATATTCCGTCATTGGGGTCTTCCCGGTTCCGCCGACGGTGATGTTTCCCACGCTGATGACGGGGATGTCAAATCCCGCGCTTTTCAGTATTCCGCAGTCGAAAAGGAAGTTACGGACATATACTCCTGCTCCGTACAACCATGAGAACGGAATGAGTGGATACCATATTTTCGGGCTGTTAAATTCCACGTTCTGATTTTTTGATGTACTTATATGAGAAGATGTGTGATGAAAGCAATGCTTTCTGCCACACATCTTCTGTTTTTCTAAAGGTTGAAAGTAATCTTGAACGGCATCTCGGCCTGCACGTTGCCTTTCGGGTTGAGGTGGCGCAGGGTGTTGAACATACCATAGTATTCGCCGAGCAGGTCTTCCATCTTGGCGGATGCATAACTTTCTGCCGACACATTCTCCAGCAGTCCGTCGAGGAAACTCTTCTTGGCTGGATAGCTCATGAGGGTGTAGTCATCAATTTTTGCCAGTTGCTTGGCTTTCTCAATGGCTTTCGACAAGCCTCCCAACTCATCGACGAGTCCGATTTTCTTGGCGTGCTCTCCAGTCCATACGCGGCCTTCACCAATGGCCTTGATGGAGTCTTGGCTGACTTTGCGGCCATCAGCACAGCGTTTGGTGAACAGCTCGTAACCACGATTCACATAGCGCTGAAGCAGGTTCTTCTCGCTTTCTGTCATCTCGCGGGAGAAATCACCAAAGTCGGAGAGCTCGTTGGTCTTAACGGTGGAGTAGTGCACTCCAATCTTGTCGTTGATCAGCTCTTTGGCAATTGGGAACATGCCGAAGATTCCGATTGAGCCAGTCAGTGTCATCGGTTCTGCCACAATCCAGTTGGCACCAGAGCTGATATAGTAGCCGCCGGAGGCTGCATAACCACCCATTGACACCACCACAGGCTTCTTGGCTTTCACCAATTCCAAGGCATGCCATATCTGCTCGCTGGCGTATGCGCTTCCTCCGCCGGAGTTCACACGGAGCACCACGGCTTTCACGTCGTCGTCATCGGCCAGTTTCTGCAAGTCCTTGCTCACTTTCTGACCCACAATCTCTGCGCCTCCCATCAGGCCGCTCGATATCTCGTCCACGATGGATCCGTAGGCATAGTAAACAGCGATGGTGTTTCCGCTCAAGCCCTTAGGCTCGTCACCGATGGATGCGGCAAGGTCGTCCACACTGATTTTGTTGTAGTCATCCTTATCCACCCCCATCATGTTGGCGATGATTTGCGGCACTTCGTCTGAGTAGGCAAGTTTGTCCACCAGTTTGCTTTTTAAATATGTGGTTCCTTCGCTGAAGGTCATCATGCTGTCGGCCAGCGCATTGAGCTTATCAACAGGAATCTTCCGGCTCTTGCTCACTTCGGCCTTCATCCTGCTCCAAATTTCATCGCTCAGCACGGTGAGCTGTTCGCGGTTGGCATCACTCATCTCGGTGAGCATGTACGGCTCAACCGCCGACTTGTAGGTGCCTACCTTGAAAATCTCCACTTTCACGCCTACTTTGTCAAGCAATTCCTTGTAATAGGCGGTCTGCAGCGACATTCCCTGCCAGTCTAGCATACCGATAGGGTTGATCACCACGGAGTCGGCGAGCGAGGCGAGGTAATAGCTGCCCTGGCTGTAGTTGTCGGCGTATGCCATGATGAATTTCTTGGAGGTCTTGAAGTCCACGAGTGCGTCGTGGATTTCCTCCAGCATGGCAGGCGATGCTCCGGTCATGATACCGCCCTGGATATAGATACCCTTGATTTTCTCCTCTTCCTTGGCTCGCTTAATGGCTTTGAGCACGTTTTCGAGACTGATGTTGCCGGCATTGGGGTTGCCGATGAAGGATGCGAGCGGGTTCTCTTCAGTCCGTTCTGAGATGTTTCCGGTGAGGTTGATTTCCAACACGCTGTTGTCCTGCACTTTCACTGCCCCTTTACTGCCCATGCTCATGATGGAGATGACAAAAATGAGCAGCACAATCAGGTGGAAGATAATAATGCCGGTTACTGTGGCAAACACATACTTAAAAAACTGTTTCATTGCTCCTTCTGTATTTGTCGAAAAGGGTTATGTGGTTTATTTACAATATTTTGCGTATTCGCAGGCGGCGAGCAGCCACGCGCCGGTTCCGAACGGCCATTCGGAATCTTCATCCACCGTGCGTGTAGGGTCTGGTTTCTCACCGATTGGCTGGCAGTAGCCGATGGAGTAGTCCTTCTGAAGTGCAACCTCGGTGAGGTATTTCCATGCCTTGTCGATAACCTTCTTGTATTTGGATGCCTTGAGGTAGCCGTTGTTCACGCCCCAGAGCAGTCCGTAGGTGAAGAACGCTGTTCCGCTGGTCTCATATCCAGGTGCATCGTCCTCGCACAGCATCGAGCGGCTCCAGTAGCCTCCTTCCTGCTGACATGCTGCCACACCTTGCGCCAGCTCCTTGAAGCGCTTCTCGTAGAACTTGCGGTATTTGTGCTTTTTAGGCAGGTCCTGAAGCACCTTGGCCAAGCCGGCGAGCACCCAACCATCGCCACGGGCCCAGAAGCTCTTTCCATCATTGCAGGCGGTCTTCACTTTTGGATAGACGTATTTGCCGTCGCGGTAGTAGAGCTTGCAGTCTTTGTCGAACAACTGCTCGTCGGTCCATTTGAAACTCTCATACTGCTTGTCGAGCAGACGCTCGTCGTGGGTTATGGTATAGAGTTTCGAGAACACCGGCATGCCCATGTAGAGCGCGTCGCTCCACCACCAGAAGTCCACATCTGGCATGGTAGCCTGATGGTTCATCACCTCCAGCGCACGCTCTATGCGTTCTGCACGGTGCTCAATCTTGTAGAGATCGATGTAGGTCTGGAAGCAGATTTGCCAGTCAGCAAAGAGCACGTGCTGCATTCCTTCCCCATAGGTCTTGTATTGCCATTTGCTCTTATCTTTCTCTGTGGCGCCACTCCATTTGTTGTAGCGGGCGAAGCGGATGGCATAGTCCAGGTAATCCTTCTCGCCGGTGAGCTCGTAGGCTGCCATGTTGCCGGTCATGTAGGCGCCATGCACCCAGAATCCGCTCACTTCGGCATTATGACGCATCATCCATGCGTTGTTCACTTTCTTGACTAACTCAACCGTCTGCTGTGCTTCTGGCGATTTCAGACTGTTCATCACGGGCTCGCCCGTAAAATCCTGGGCGGCTAAACCTGTGCACGCCATGAAGGCGGCGGCTGTTAACATGTTCTTGATAGCGTTCATAATATTTGGATTTAGTTGTTCAGTTTCTAATCTCTTTCCGTGGTGACTTTAGCTGGGGTTATGCCACATCATTCTTGCAAAAATACAATAATTTTCCCATATTTGAAAATATTCAGCCTTTTTATTCCGTCTATATGCTTTTTTGCGGATTTTATGCAAAAGAAATCGCTGTTTTGATTTCTAGGAATTGTGGTTTTGGAATTTTGGGGGAAATGGTTTGAACTCGAAAAAGAAACCGGAACTGTTGTCACAACAATTCCGGGCAAATAACTTTCAAACTAAAAAGGGAAAAATAAAGTGGTATCTTTTGAGAATCTATTCGGAGAGATTTCGGCGTGTTTCAGTTCTTTCCTTTGCTGATGCCTCCCACGACATCATCATTCTCAATAGTGGTGTCGGTTTTCTTCACGCTTGCTTTCAGCTTGCCGAATTTGAAACTGACAGAGAGTGTGAACCGTCGTCCCATCATTGTCTCGTCGCTCCATCCTGTGTAGTCGCCTTGGGTCACCACGGAGCGGTCGTGCCGATGCTTTTGGAAAGGGAATGTGGTCTGCAAGCGGACGGTGAGCCTGTCGTCTTTGAGAAAAGAGCGCTGGAGGGAGCCTCCATAGTTTATCCATGAGCGGCTGTAGCCATACACATTGTTGGGGTCGTGTCCCACAGAACCGTAGGAAGAGGCTGAAAACCTCAGTTTCCAAGGCAGCTGCTGGGATATGGATGCATAATAGAATCCCGCCCATCCGTCCATTGACAGTCCGATTCCTGGGTTTTGGGATTTGTTGTGCCAGAAATTGTAGTTCGCCACAAAAGTGGTAGTGTCGAATGGTTTCCATTGGATGTAGCCTTCCAACTGCCATCGTCTGAGCCGCAGCACATTGGCATAGGTGGTGTGTCGGATGTCGTTCTCCACGGTGTTGATGATTCCGATGGCCTTGTTGCTGAAATTGAAGCTGGGAGCCAGTTGGAGTGTAAGCCGGTTGCCCACATACATGTAGAGGAGGGTGAGGCGTTGTGAATGACAGCTGACCAGATTGGGATTTCCGCTTTGCACACTCGACGGATTGGTGACGATGGCAGGATTCAGATATTCTATACCTGGACGTGTGATGTTGGTGGTATAGTTCAGTTTCAGCGACTGAGTGTCATCGATTTGATATTTCAGACTGGCCTGAGGTACCCAGTCGTTGAGGTGGTGGCTGTGGTCGCTGCTTTTGCCGTCAGGGAAGTGGACACCCATGTAGGTGTGCTCATAGCGCAGTCCGGCACGTCCCGACCATTTCCCACTCTCAAACATGTAGTCTAGATAGGCGGCGCTTACCTGGGTGGTGTGCTTGAACTGGGTGTCGTACGAGTGGAAATATGGTGGGTTGTTGAAACTTTGTATGTTGTGGCTGCTGTTTCGGCGGTCGATGAATTTTGCACCGACGTCGAGCTTGTGCCCGGACCACAACGGGCGGGTCCAGTCGGCCTGGATGGTATGCTCGGTGTAGTTCTCCTTTGTGAGATAATTATTGCCGGTGTAGTCGAATGGCACGTTGTTCATGTTCAAGTAGTCGGTCTGCTGCTCTGTATGCTGGCGGGTGAGGGCGAGCATATAGGAGAAAGTCAGTTTCTCTCCTTTTCGGTGCGTTTTGTGCTCATAATCAGCCTGTCCGCTCCAAGAATGGTGGCTGTAGCCCGGCATCCAATAGGTTTCATCATAGCTGTAGAGTGGGGTGCCGTCGCTACCCGTCATGAGCACGGATGAGTTCCCTCTGACATCCAGTTTGTAGAAGTAGCCTCCGAATGATGCAGTGATGAGATTCATGCTGTCGGCCTCATAGCTTGCCTCTACATCGGCGTATTGCACGTAGCCTGGATTTTTGTTGTGGCTCTCAGCGTGGAGTGTGTTTCCGCTGTCTTTGAAAGTGCGGTGCACTGTATTGTGGTTTTCTGTTTCCTGTTTCGACATCCCACCGTAGCCGTAGTCGAGAGAGATGATGGCTTTCCCCACCTGAGTGGTCAGGAAGGCGCTGAGGTTGGGGTGGTTGAGCGTGGAGTAGGAGCCGGTCACGCTTCCTGTCACGCCCCCCAATTTGCTGCCCTCTGTCATCACGATGTTGAGGATGGCGTTCACTCCTTCTGCGTCTTCTTTCGCACCGGGGTCGGTGATGACTTCTATCCGTTTCACCATAGAGGCTGGCATGGCGCGCAGGATTTCCTTGGCGTTCTTGGTTAGACTGGGATCGGGATGCCCGTTCTTGTATATTTTGAAGTTGCTGTTTCCTTTCACCAAAATGTTCTCCTGAGCGTCTATGCTCACCATGGGCACTTTCTTCAGCATCTCCAGCACATTCTCAGTTTTCGAATCTTCGTCTGCTTGAACGTCGTAGCCGATACGGTCGATTTCAGTCTTGATGAGCTGGCGCTGGGCCTTGATAGTCACTCCGCTCAGCAATTTCTCCCACATCAGCGAGTCGTTGCGCTGGCGGATGGAATCGTTGACGGATGCTTTGCCGTTGTCGCTTTTTTCGCTCAGTTTGTCATTTTCTTGAGCGTGGAGGGCAGTCATCGATAGGATGAGCAATAGGAATAGAAATATTTTTTTCATTTTTTTTGTTGAAAAAGGGTGTAATATTAGCTGTACAAGTAATATATTTACCTGTACTATAATGAGTTGGCAAAAAAGTGCTGTTCGGGCTTACGACTGCATGAACACCATGGCTATTCGGTTTGTTCTCACCGAATCGGTATCGGCTTTAATGACAATCAGGTTTTTTCCTTCTCTTGTGTCAATCCAATAGGCATTGAAGCCGTTCACAATGCTGTCACTGTCAACCGACAGACATAAGGTGGTGTCTTTGCGGTCTGTGAGTATGAATGCGGTTTCTCTGAAGTTGGGTGTGATGTTTTCTTTGACTTCTTTTTTGATTAGTCCGGCCTTGATTTTTTCTTCTACCGCTTTTTTGATTTCTTCTTTTTTGGCTTGCTCTGCCTTGCGTCTTTGTTCCACCGCTTTTATGATGGCTTCTTTTTTTGTTTTTTCAGCCTTGATCCTTTCTGCCAATGCTTTTTCCTTAACATTTTGAACTTCTTTCTCGACATTGGTCAGTTCTGTCTGCATTTTTGTCATCATGAACACATCATCGTCTATTTTCTTCAAGACGGTGTCCTTGATTTCCACATATATGCTTGTTTGTTTTTGGGAGCTTAAAGGCGATGTTACGTTTTCTGTTGTGTCTTTCACAATGGTGATACTCCGGATTTGGTCGGGAGGCAGGGTGTCGAGCAATTCCTGACTCACCGGCATGCTGTCCACATAAACATACATGGAGCTCTTTTGTTTCTCTTTGGAATTTCGTTCTGGTTGATTTTCAATATGTGCCTTCTTTATTTTCTGATTCACCTTTCGCTTCATCTGAGTTGAAGGCTTTTCTTTGTGATGTTTAGTCACATAGGTATAGTCCGTTATGGTTTCAGCAGTGGCCATGAGCGATACGGCTACAACGGGCAATATGCACAGGACCTTTAGCCTGGATTTTTTTGATGATGGACTACTACTCATCATCATAAAGCGTCTTCTGAGGAAACCTTTGTGGCTGAATGTGTTGACGAGAGAAAAATGATGATTGCTGGAGGCTTTTCTCATCAGCAACCGCATATATGTACCACATGCACCACTTTGATGCATTGCGTAGGAATCAGCTTCAAATTCATGGACGAGTTTCAGCTCTTTTCTCAGCAGCCATGCCATGGGATTGAACCATTGGAGGATTAAATACAGTTCTGCGAAAATGAGGTCGATGGTGTGGAATCGTCTGATGTGCTCATATTCATGAGCCAGAAGGGCTGGGGAAATCTCCTTGGATTCAGCTGATGATATCACCACATAATGAAAGAAAGAAAAAGGACGGATGTCTTCATTGCTGATGGCTAAGACGGTGCCATTTTGCATGTGGCGCTTTTCTGATTTTCTCAGCAGTTTGCGTAGCTTGAATAAATCAGCTATGAGTTTGGCGAGAATAAGGGCGGCGCCTGCGAGAATGATGGTGCCGGCAATCGTGTATAGGATTGAGACGGAGGACCATCCGTTTTCTGCCACTTCTGATGTGCTTGGGATGATGTCGTTGGGAAATTGTGACATGACGATGGTTTCTTCCTTATGGAAAGTCAACACGCAGAACGGGAGCGTCAGCGAAAGTGATGCTGAGAGCAGTAGGAATGTCCTGCGGAGTGCAAACCATGTCTCTTTTCGCATCAACAGCATATAAAAACAGAGAAAAGCACTCAGCAGCAATGCCACTTTAAAATCGTATATCAAGAATTTTTCCATCTCTTTCGTATTTATTGGAACTGTTTGGGAAATTTGATGATTGCCGGATGTGTTTTCAGCCTTCCTGCTTTTTGCGTTCTTCCACTTTTCTCACTAAGGCATTCAGCTCTTCCAACTCCTCTACAGTCATATCTTCTTCACCTGCGAAATAAGACAGCAAGGCAAGGCGGTTGCCTCCAAAAAAATTGTGCATCACGTTTTGCATGAAATTTGAGGTGTACTCTTTCTTTTTCACCAGTGGATAATATTCGTACGTGGTACCATAGGCTTTGTGTCCCACGAATCCTTTCTTTTCCAGCACACGGATCACTGTGCTTACGGTGTTGTAGGCCGGTTTGGGCTCATCCATCTCGTTCAGCACATCTCTGGCCAGGGCTTTTTTCTTCGTCCACAGAATCTGCATGACTTGCAGTTCTGCTGGTGTCAATTCTCTGTAATCTGGCTTTTTCATCTCAATGTTTATTAT
>OMUD01000222.1 GCA_900314125.1 uncultured Prevotellaceae bacterium
ACGACGACCAGTCATCCGGAGTTTTGGGTTGGGATACAAGGACTCGAACCTTGAATAACAGGACCAGAATCTGTTGTGTTGCCAATTACACCATATCCCAGTGTGCTTTCTCAAAAGCGGTGCAAAGTTACATGATTCTTTTGAAACTTCCAAAAAGTTTTTGAGTTTTTTTTGAAAAATGCCAAAAATAAGGATTAAAAGTCGTATTTTTGCATAGTTTTTCTCCCCCTGCCTCGGCTTGCCTGCCGAGATGAGGCAAAATATGAGAATTTAGATGAGCAAAAAAGAAGATATGAATACCCCCGAGGGCGGTATAGCCCGTCCGTTGATATTGCTTTCCAACGATGACGGTGTTGGTGCTATGGGTCTTGAGGCTTTGATTTCGATAGTCCGCGACCTGGGCGATGTGATAGTCGTGGCTCCTGAAGGTGGCCGTTCTGGCGCATCACTCTCCATCACCACCACCATTCCCGTACGTTATAAAAAAATAAGAGAAGAAGCCGGTCTGAAAGTTTACAGCTGTACAGGCACTCCCTGCGACTGCGTGAAGATGGCGTTGGAAAACTTGGTTCCCCGCAAACCAGACCTGATATTGGGCGGCATCAACCATGGCGACAACGCGGCTGTGAATGCCCACTACTCCGGCACGATAGCCATTGCGATAGAAGGCACGATGAAAGAGATTCCCTCGATTGGCCTATCGAGCTGCGCATTCCGTCGGGAAGGCGATTTTCTCCGTTTGTCGGGTTACATCCGCCGCATGGTGAGCCGCGTGCTGTCGGAAGGTCTGCCCTATATGACTTACCTAAACGTGAATTTTCCAGACGTTTCCGAATTCAAAGGCACCCGCATCTGCAAGATGGGCATGGGCGACTGGATCAACGAATGGGTGGAATGTGAAGATCCCCGTGGTGGCCGTTATTATTGGATGGCAGGCAGCTACGAGAATTACAACCGCGAAGACACGACGACCGACTCTTGGGCTTTGGAGCATGGCTACATCGCCGTCACCCCCATCACGCTCGACCTGACTGCCTATTCCGCCTTTGACCAATTGAAGTCCATGTTGCAGACCGACGATGCCGTTTCGTCTGTTCACAATTTATAGAAGACCCCAAAAATCATTATTCCAGAGTAACCCCATTGAAATACTACCTCATAGCCGGTGAGGCATCCGGCGACTTGCATGCCTCAAACCTGATGCGCTCGCTCAAGGCTGGCGATTCAGACGCCGACTTCCGCTTCTATGGAGGGGATAAGATGGCGGCTGTGGGCGGCACGTTGGTGAAGCACTACCGTGAAATGTCGTATATGGGTTTTATCCCCGTATTGACCCATGCCCGCACGATTTTGCGCAATATGCGCGCATGCAAGCAGGATATCTTGGAGTGGCAACCCGACGTGGTGATATTGGTGGACTACCCAGGTTTCAACCTGAAGATTGCCAAATACGTGAAAGAGCACAGCAAGATTCCTGTGTACTACTATATCTCTCCGAAAATCTGGGCCTGGAAAGAATACCGCATCAAGAGTATCCGCCGCTATGTGGATGAATTGTTCAGCATTCTCCCCTTTGAGGTGGATTTCTTTGAGAAGAAGCACCACTACCCTATCCATTACGTAGGTAATCCGTGCGTAGATGCCATTGCACAGTATCGTGAGCAGCGGGCTCTCCTTCAGGAAAAGCCATCGAAGCCAATGATCGCCATCGTGGCCGGCAGCCGCGTACAAGAAATCAAAAAGAACTTGGCCATCATGCTCCATGCCGCAAGTAAAGCTGGTGATTACCGTCTGATTATCACAGGAGCCCCGAACATCAGCCCCAACGTTTATTCCCAGCATATCCCACAGGGAATAGACGTGGAAGTGGTGTATGACAAGACCTACGAAACCATCGAGCGTTCTGACGCCGCTCTTGTGACAAGTGGCACCGCCACACTCGAAACCGCCCTGCTGGGTACTCCTCAGGTGGTTTGCTATTACATTTCCGCCGGCAGGCTGATGAAATGGCTGAAAAGCAAGGTTTTGAAAGTGAAATACGTGTCGCTTGTGAATCTGATATGCGGGCGTGAGGTGGTCCGAGAGTTGATTGCCTCCGACATGACCGAATCCAATGTGCTCACCTCGCTTCAGCACATCCTTCCCGGTGGCGAGGGTCGTGAACAACAGCTGAAGGATTACGAAGAACTGCGACGTGTGACCGGTCCGTCGGGTGCCTCTACGAGAGCAGCATCAGCAATGATTCGATTGTTGAAACATCAAAAAGAAGATAAATAATGGCAGACAACTACAAAAGCACATACACAAAAGAAGAAGCCGACGCACTGGTGAAATGGATAGACGAAGTGCAGCCAAAAGGTGAGATAGATCTTGGCAAAGGCGTCTATATCAAAGACTTGGAAAAATTTTCAAAGCAGGTGCGTCATGTGTGCGTGGAGTATTATAACAATACCACTTTCTCTGGTCAGATTAGTCTGATGATGGATGTGCGCGACCGCTACGGGAAATAGACTTTAGACTTTAGACCTTAGACTTTAGACGTTAGACGTTAGGATTTGTTGCCAGGTTTTGGATGACGAGTCCGGCGAGTGTGAATCCAAACACCGCTGTGATGTGGACGAGGCTTCCGTTGACCTGCGCCTTTCTTGATTCCGTTCCAGCCACTCTCCGTTCAGCAAGCGCTTCCTCTCCCTGTTTTTGTTCTCCCTTATTTTTAAGCAGTTCATCGGAGAACACGCACAGGAACTTCCGTTTCGGGAAGCGTCCTTCTCTCTTGAACTTATTTCTGAGTGCCCTTGCCAACGGATCGCCCTTGACTTTCCAGAACTCAGCCACCTGAATCCGCGTAGGATTCAGTTTGAGTGCTGCACCCATGGATGAAAACAGCCTTGCTCCTGTCATGCAAGCTTTTTCGATGAGCAGCGCCTTATCCTTGAGCGAGTCAATGGCATCAATGATGAAATCATAATCCCCAAGTGGGAAGGTTTCAGCCGTATCTTCGGTAAAAACCTGTTCCAAAGCCATAATCTTCGCATTGGGATTGATATCGAGCAGGCGTTGCCTAAGCGCCTCAACCTTTGGTTGCCCCACCGTTGCTGTGGTGGCCATGAGCTGCCGGTTGATATTGGAAACCGCTACCGTATCGGAATCAACGATGGTGAGATGTACGACTCCCGTTCTCACCAATCCTTCCGCACACCAGGACCCTACTCCCCCCACACCAAACACAATCACACGGACTTGTGACAACTTCTTCATCGCCTCTTCGCCAAGCACCAGCTCCGCTCTCTGAAATATCGGATCAATCATGGGCTACTTTTATTTTTGCTTCATCGCCTCTTCCACGCGATTGGTGAGTTCTATAAATTCAGAAATGGAAAGTTGCTCAGGCCGCCGAGTGAACACAGGATCTTGAAGCATGGGATGCCCTGCTCCGAGGATTTGCTTCATTCCGTTTCTCATCATTTTCCTTCGCATGGTGAATACCGTCTTTACGATTCTTCTGAAGAGCCGTTCGTCGCACCCCAACGACTGGCTGGAATTCCGTGTGAGCCTGATGACCGCGCTCTTCACTTTCGGCGGTGGATTGAACACATTCTCATGCACCGTGAAGAGATATTCCACATCGTACCATGCCTGGACCAAGATGGAGAGTACACCATAAGTCTTGCTTCCCGGGGCTGCCGCCATTCTTTCCGCCACCTCTTTCTGAATCATGCCGGTACAGCAAGGGATGAAATCCTTGTATTCCAACATTTTAAAGAAGATTTGAGATGAGATGTTGTAGGGATAATTACCCGTCAGTACGAACGGCTTCCCTTGGAACACCTCTTTAAGGTCCATTTCCAGGAAATCGTTTTCGATGATGTTGTCGCCGAGTTGCGACATGTTGTCCTTGAGGAACTGCACCGACTCGCGGTCGAGTTCCACCACCTTTATTTCCCTATTCTTCTGTAGGAGGAACTGCGTGAGCACCCCCATACCCGGCCCCACTTCGAGAACAGGTATGTCAGGGCAGGCATCCACCGTGTCAGCAATATTCCGCGCCACCTGTAGGTCGGTGAGGAAATGCTGTCCTAAAAACTTCTTTGGTCTTACTTGCGGCATATAATTTCTATTTCAACCCAATCAGTGATTGGA
>OMUD01000083.1 GCA_900314125.1 uncultured Prevotellaceae bacterium
TATTTGGAGTTGTGTGAGAACTGGTAAGAACGGACTTTGCCTGTCTTGTCGAAGTCGTCGTTACGGCTCTGCTCCGAACCGCGCAGCTTCATGTTGGTGTTGTTCGTCACGTTCGTCAGGTTCAGGTTGATGCTCAGGGAGCGGCCGTGCGACAGGTAGATGAGCTTGCCGATCGACACGTCGAGCATGAACGCATCATTGAATTTCTCTTGCTCTTTAGGCTGGTATTTCACAATCTCACCCTCGTCGCCTTTCAGGACAGCACCTTTATATTTATCTACTGCCCAAACAGCATTGCCATCCACATCGTAAGTTTTCAGGGCGTCTGGCATCACGTCTGTCAGGCGAAGGTAAGGCGAAAAGTAGATGTAGGTGCGGTTGTAGTAGTTCAGGCGGGCTTCAAAGAACCAGCGGCTCACATTGTATTTCGCACCTAAACTCAAGGACGTCAGTGGAGTGCAGCCCACTTTCATGCCTTCTGTGGCCACCTTCAGAGGGTGGTGGTGGGTGGCATCCCACCAGTGAGGCGACTGCAGGTGGTCGGCTTTGTCGTAGCAAATCACGGCGTCAGCATTGTTGTCGTATTTCGCATCGCCCACGGCACCGACGAAGTCCATCGACAGGTTGCTCGTGAAATTGTACTCCACGGTGAACTCACCGCCATAGTGCACCTTGCGGATGCCGGTCATCGACAGGTAGCTGTACTCCTGCTTGATGTCGTCGAAGAACTGCGACTGCTCCGTCACGTCTTTCAACACGGAGTAGTAACCTTTCAACTGACCGTGCAGGCTTCCGAAGCTGAATTTGTAAGATGCCTCACCGAAGATGTCAAGCTCGTCCTTCAGGTTGAAGATGAAGGCGTTGCGGGTCTGAACATTCAGGAAGCTGTTGTTGGCCAACGGCGGACGGAACTCAAATCCACCACGCACGTTGAACATGTGGTGGGCACCGGCCGACACGCCCAGCTGGAACTTGGCGCCTCCACCAAGGAACTTGGCGGTGCCGCTGCTGCCCTTAGAATGCTCAGGGGCACGACCGTTGCGCATCTTGCCGTAACGCTCTATCGTCGTTCCGTTGATGTTGCCGTTCAGCACGAACGACACATTGCCTTCGTTATAGGCGTAGGAAGACCAAAGCTGGCCTTTGTTCACATATATATTATAGTCATAACCGAAGCGGTCGCCTTTTTTGATTTGGCGGCTCGGATTGTCGAGGTCGTTCTGTGCCTCGCTGCTGTTCGAACCATAGTCGCTGGAGGCGAATCGGTCGATGTCGGTGTGGTAGTTCGCACCGAGCAGGTCGTTCATCGTTTTGAAGTACATGCCGGTGGTGTGGTTGAGGTTGATACCGGCATTGAGCAGGTTGTGGCGGTTGATGGTGTGCTTCCATGCAGTGGCGAAATTCCATGCCCATTGGTCGGTGTGGGATTCCTCAAGGAAATAAACCGCCTCACCGCCTTCGTTCACGCTGTTCTGGTTGATCATGTACATCTTGTCCCAGTCAATCTGGCGGTTGCGCTCTGAGGCCTGCCAGAAGTCCACGTAGCTCTTCCATTCTGAGTACTCCCATTCGTTCGGGGCCACGCCGCCATACACATTGAACACGTTGCTCGGCATGTAGTGGTAGTAGTCCGGACGGGGATCTGCGGCATTGTTCGTGCGGTTGATGTACGTCTGGCCGTATTTGGCATAACGGAAAATGTTCGTGGTGGTCAGCGTGTTTTTCTCGTCAATCTTCCAGTCCCAAGTCAGGAATGCGGTCGGCTCCAAGGTCTTGCGGACGCGGGAGCTGCGCTTTTTGTCGCCTTGCCAGCCCCAGTAGGGGTTGTAGTAGTGGGAATTGGCCAGCCAGTAGGCTTCCTCTGTCGTCCAGCTCGAGGTGGCTTGCTCCGTTGGGGAGGCGATGAGCGAGAGCGACAGGCTGTGGTGGTCGTTGAAGATGCGCTCTGCGCCGAGGAACAGGGAGCCGGCATGCATGTAGGTGCCTTTCTGGTTGCCTTCCTCACCGTAGCGGATGTTGGCAGCGCCGGCAAAGGCCCAGCCATTCTTGATGCCGGTGGCATGGGAGAACATCACGCGGCCGATGTAGTTGCGGTTCGTCAGTGCCAGGGAGGCTTTGCTGCCGGCACGGAACTGGGTTGGACGCACGTTGATGTTGGCACCGCCGCCAATGTCGTAGTAGTTCAGCGAACTGTGCTCGAACGTGGTGATTCCCTGCTGGTTGCGGGTCACGTCGCTCAGTCCTCCAAACAGGGAGGAGAAACTGAACTGACCACGGATCACGTCGTTCACAGGTGCACCGTTCACTGTGGTCGTACGGTAGCGTTGCTCATAGTTGTGGGGGCTGTAATAGGAGTGGCCGAAACGGAAATTTGTCTTGGTCAAGAACAAATCGTCGTTATAAGAAGCCATCGACGAGGCGCTTTGCGTCACGGTCGATTCTTCGTCGAGATCGTAGTCCGAGATGCCGAAGGCCTCAATGTCGTCCTCTATGTCTATACTGTCGTTCGGTGTAGGCGTCTGAGCCAACAACAAAGCCGGCAGCGACAACAGCGGCAAGATTAACAATGATTTTTTCTTCATAAATTTTTTTATATCAATTGATTAGTTAGTGCTTTTTCAAGTGATTTCATTCAATGCTTGCATAGCGGAGGGCTAGTCCTCCTTCCACATTAGACCTAATAACTGCAAATATACGCATTTTTTCATTCATTTAACAATTATTTTGTGAAATTTGATTTTTTTTTCAAAAAAGGGAAAAAAACAATTCTAATGTGGAGAATATTTCATACCTTTGCAATAATAACTGATATTGTCGACTTACAACTCTATTGCTATATGAAAAACTTGAGATATCTGGTTCTCGCCTTTGCCGTATTGGCAGGCGTGTCGATGACGTCTTTGACAAACAAGACGAGTTCGAGGAGATTGATTGTGCCGATTGCTTTCTACAACTTGGAAAATCTGTTCGACACCATACACGACGTGCTGATGGACACCATCGACGGAGTGCCGGTGAAGATTGCAGACAAGAATGACTATGAGTATCTTCCAGATGGAACCAACCACTGGAATACAATGAAATACAATGCCAAACTCAAGAATATGTCGTATGCCCTCTCGCAGTTGGCTATCGACGTCAATGAGCGCGGACCGGCTGTCATCGGAGTGTCGGAGGTGGAAAACCGAAGGGTGCTCGAGGATCTCGTGCAGCAACCGGCGCTGAAGGAAAGGGGATACAAGGTCATCCATGAGGAAGGGCCCGACCGACGGGGTGTGGACTGCGCGTTCATCTACAATCCGAGAATGTTCCGTTACGACCACCACAAGCTCGTGCCGTATGTCTATCCCAACAACGACACCACACACGCCACCCGTGGATTCCTCGTGGCATCAGGAAAAATCCTACGCGAGGATGTCAGCCTGATTGTGTGCCACTGGCCGTCCCGTTTCGCCACTGGTTTCTACCGTGGTTTGGGAGGCAGGCAGGTGAGGGCCATCAAGGACTCGCTCCTGAAAGACAATCCCAATGAGAAAATCATCATCATGGGCGATATGAACGACGACCCTGACGACCGCTCCATGGCTGAGGCGCTCGGTGCGAAGCGCGAAAGGGACGACTGCGGACCTCATGACCTCTGGAACCCTTGGTGGAACACACTCAGACGAAGGGGTATCGGTACGCTGAAATACAACGGCATCTGGAATCTTTTCGACCAGATTGTCTTCACGGGCAACATGATCGACAAGGAGCGGAAATACGAATCACTTTCCTATCTGCGCCATGAGGTCTTCAACCGCGATTTCCTCATCCAGCAGGAGGGACAATATAAAGGCAACCCGCTGCGTACGCATGGCGGAGGTGTGTGGCTCAACGGCTATTCCGACCACTTCCCAACGATTGTCTATTTCGCAAAGGAAGTGCCCGACAGGCCTGACCGACCAGCGCAACCGACTAACTGATGACCTATCAGCAGACAATGCAGCCTTCCTGACAAGTAAGGCTGTTCGTCTTGTCATGAATGGAACTTTTTGCTAACTGTATTTTAATTTAAGTATTTAAAAACTAAACGCTTATGAAAATTTTTACTTCGTTCAAATTTGCCTTGGCAGGGGTGTTTCTGGCTGTTTGCTCATCAGCCAGTGCCGCTACTTCGAAATGGACTGCCTCTGAACAAGGGTATGAAAATGCGCAGGATGTCACTGCTTTCAGCATTGATAAAGTGGTGTCTGCCACAACCGACAAAGGTGACAACAAAAATGGTTGTAAATATTACAACACTGGCAGTGCCATACGACTTTATGGTGGTAATTCTATGACTATCAGTGCTGATGGAGCATATATTTCTGAAATTGTGTTCACATTTGCTTCTGGTGAGGGTACAAATGAGATTACTGTAGATAAAGGCCGTTATGCTAATAATGCATGGTCGGGATCTGCTTCTGAGGTTACTTTCACTGTTGGTGGAACAACCGGTCACCGAAGGATTGCTGCTATAGAAGTGACCTATTCTGCGGGTGGCGATGTGGTTACTGTGGCTCGCCCTGTAATCTCTCCCGCTTCAGGTACCTACACAGAGGCGCAGACTGTCACCATCACCGTGGAAAGCGGACTGACTGCCTACTATGAGACAGGAAACGGCACATACGTGAAATACACTACACCGTTCACCGTATCGGAAACAACTACAGTTACAGCATACGCTGAGGATGCTTCCGGGCTCAAGAGTTCGTTTGTCAGCAGCGAAATCAAGATTGTTGATGCTGGAGATGTTGTGGGCAACGGAACAGCAAGCAACCCTTACAATGTGGCATCCGCTATAAGCTTGATCACCAATGGACTCGCACCTTCAACTGATGTATATGTGAAGGGAATCATCTCGGAGATTAAAGAGGTGGATGAGACTGGAGAATTCGGCAACGCCACATATTTTATTTCTGACGACGGAACCACAACTACCCAGCTTCAGGTTTACCGTGGCTACTACCTCAACAAAGAGCATTTTGAGAGTGCAAGCCAGATCAAAGTGGGCGACGAGGTTGTTGTTTGTGGAAAACTCATCTACTTCCACAATGAAACTCCTGAGTTCAATGCAGGAAACTACATCTATTCCCTCAATGGCGAGGGTGGTGGTTCTGTAGAGCCAGTTGAAGAAAAAGAGTATAAGACCAT
>OMUD01000242.1 GCA_900314125.1 uncultured Prevotellaceae bacterium
GGGCGCAGGGTGTCGGTCGTAGGGGCATTAGCCAGTCGGATGGCATTGCGCTTGTCGGGCCAAGTGAACTGATAGCGTTCTTCCGTTCCCTCCACGATGTCCTTTGACAACTCCTGCCTGAGCTGGTCGAAGTCAATTGCCACTTCCGGCTTCCCTTCATCGTTCAGCCGTTCCGTGAGGCAGTTGGGAAACAGTTCCCCAATCCGCTTTATATTCTCATCCACGATGTTCGTGGTCTGCATATTCAATTTCTCCATATTATATTATATTTTTTGGACGCATTTTGGACGTTTTCAATTTTCTGAAAATGAACATATTGCATTTTTATTGTATTTAAAATTAACAATTATTAACATTTTATTGGACGCAATTTGGACGTTTTTAATCATCTGATTTCTCCTCGTTTTTTCATTTCTTCAATACCTAAATCAAAAGCTCTTGCCAACATAGCTGAACTTTGTTTAAAAGCATCTCCAGTTTTATAAACTGTAGCAGCACCTTCGCCTTCTTTAGCAAGATAATCTTTATCTACTAATTGTTCTATCATTAGACGGACCTGTCTTCTTGTAAGGTGTCCATCCAACAATCTCACAAAATCTTTCATCTTTGCTCTTTCAAACTTCGCCAAGTGAGGCATAATGATTGATAATACCTGATTTACGCCCCAATCGTCTTTATGGGTATACTCACCTTCTTCGCCACATAACTCATAATAGTTTTTGGATAAAATATAGTAAGTTCCTCTCGTTCTACCACGTTTCTCTATAAGGTTACGGTCCAATAACTGTTTTATCATTTCTTTTGAAACAAGTTCAGAATGCCCCTGTCTGATATCATTCAAAGATACAACCTCAAAGACGGAAAGCCTTTCTTCTTCAGGCAGGTCTCTTTGTTCCGAATCCAAGAATATTGCAAAAGCTTTATCTTTGATGACCGCCGAGATTTGAAGTTCCACCCTAAACGGATCGCTATGTGAATAATCTGGTTGTTCCTTTCCTTCTGCCAAGGTATTCTTGATGATTTTGTCAACTCCTTGTCCAGAACGTTCCACTATACCTGTTTTTGCAAGTACATCTGCAAGCAGTCTATTTCTCGGAGTACTTGGAACTCTAAGTAAATTTTCAATAGTAACCCCAAGAGGAAAACCGCCAATGTTAATAATGACCATCTTCTGGGGGTACTGCATGATAACGGTTTCACTATTTCTTCTATAGTCTCTGTGTGTAATGGCATTATTAATAGCCTCGCGGATAACCTCTTCATTAAAATAAGGTATATTAAAGATGTAAGAATTCTCCTTTACATCTATTTTGTCATTTCTCAAGTCTATATCATGCCATAGGAGGTCAATCATCTTATAAAATGGTTGACGATATTCTTGGCGATTTGTATATGGAACTAAAGATTCGGATTTTCTGTACTCCAAGAATACTGCAGCCTGTGGTAGTTTAGCATTCAAGACTTCCTGTTTTCCAACCAAAATAAGCGCAGCATTCGTAACTTTGTTTTCTTTTATTAATTGCAAATCACTAAGAACTTGCTCGTCTGGTAAAGTTATGAAATCTGGATTCTTTTGTTTTGTAGCATATTTCTGTTTCAATATGCGAATAGCCTCTATATCTAAATCGTCAATCGTAACACCCTCGCATATTTCTGCAGAGAAATCCGGCTCATGTTCTTGAAGAATCTGAAACATCATTTCATCAGACATAGGTTTTAGTTCTTCGCCAACACGCATCAAGGGCACATCTTCAAACCTAAAAAGTTTTCCAACAGGCCGTGAAGGAATATCTATCACTAATACCCGCCCCTTCTTGTTTGCTTCATCTTCGTACAATTCATAGACTGTGGGACGAATCTGAACATCTCGGTAAATATCACTTTCCAATACTCCCAACTGTCCCTCACACTGCTTGGTTCCTATAACTTTATGAGGGTAAGCATCTTCCATTCCAATGACAAGATAGCCACCTCCCTCATTGCAGAAAGCAGTCACATAGCCAAGAATGCATTTGCGACGTTCTTTGGGCTTTATACGGCTGCCGCCATCGTAAGCAAAGTTTCCCTGCTCTGCCCTTTTAAACTCAACTTTATCTTCTGATTCTTTGAGTTTCTTTAATTGTTCTATCGTTAATTTTGCCATATTTCTTTCTGTTATAGATTCTATTTATTGACTATTTGTATTAATTTTAATAACTATTGGCACAACCCATGTTTCTTTCGTGTCTGCTTTTCAGCACAACACTTATAATTGTGTATTATTAGATATTACTAGATTGCCAATACAATTCTGTTGGCAAAAGTCTTCATATTGTTCTATATCTTTCCGAGCTTCATGAATACTTTTTGCTTCTTTACCAATACCACGCCCCACTTTCAACAAGGCAAGGAAACAATAAGCATATTCTGCTTTAGCTTTCTTAAGCAAGAAAGACTCCAAGGAAATATCTGAGAATACTTTCTCATTTATATCCGCTTTCATTTCATTTGCCATGTTGTCATAAAATGCCATAACATCACCTATTTTAATTAAGTTATCCATTCCTTTCCCTAACAAAACGAAACTAATTTTACTTTTTACGACATTATTGCCAACAAGATCATTTGCAGCGGAAACCGTGTCCTCTTCTGATAACTGAAGTAAGTTCTTCTTTTGTATTATTTGCTTGCCTACCACTATAGCTATCGCACAATTCCTTAATCGCACAAACTGTTTCATTTTTCTCTTTCTTTAAGAGAAACATACCTTTAAATGTGTTCATTTGCTCACTCTCCTTTCTTATATCCCTCGTAATAATAAGACTGCTCAACTCCCTTGAAGAGGACTTCGCGGTCATCAACCTTATCTGTCAGGTGGGCACCTAAGAGTGTGCGGATTTCCAAGTCGTTAATGGGACTTCGCTCCATGGCAGAGAGGTAATCATCCTTGTCAATATACTGCCAGTCAACTACCTTACCTAAACTCTTATTCAATATCTGGTTCAGCCAGATGCGTGTTGCACGACCATTGCCCTCCATAAAGGGATGAGCCACATTCATTTCTACGTATTTGGCTATAATCTCCTCAAATGTGCTCTCAGGCATTTTTTCTACAGCCTCAAGAGCAGGAACGAGATACATACTATTTGCAAAGCGGAAACCGCCTTTGGCAATATTCTTCTCACGTCTCTTTCCAGCAAAGTCATAAAGCCCATCAAAAAGATAATGATGTATCTCTTGTAAGCCCTTGGTGGTTCCCACCTCTATTTTGCTGATATCGCCAGACTCATATAGTCTTATAGCGTTTTCCAAACTTTGTTCGTCTATCTTCTTCATTATAATTGCTCTTTAAGTTTTACTATTTGTTGATGCAACTCGTATTTCCTTCGAGTCTGCCTCTCTGTACGGCACTGCTTTTCTAATGATTCAATCTGACGAAGTAACTTCTTTTGCTGCTCACGATGGATAATCTGTTCCTCAATGCTTTCTTCTGCCTGGGTATCCAAGCCTCCGATGAATGCCACTATATTATTCCAGACATCATCAAGCGTCAAGCCTTGCAGGGGGATAGCGGCTTCGCTTGTCGGCATCCATTCAGACTGTTGCAGCCGGGTATGGAAGATACAGAACTGTGTCTGCTCTTCATATTGCATGGCAAAGACCATCTTCTGTGGTATCAGCTTTTGAAGCATGAGGATATTCTTTGTGTCATAGTCCTTTCGTTTCAGAGCCACTTGCAACACATAGAACCCTTCTATTTCTTTCCCTTTTGTTAAGGCTGGAACTGTTGCCGATGACACCCTTGCCACCAATGCCATACGGCTGATGTCCGTATCAAAACGGTCACGTTCAGTCGCTTTGAGATTGAATTTCTCAAAGACAGCCTTCTTGAAGAGTGGCTTATTGATGGCGGTAGCAGGCGGCAACTGGAACATAGGCGTCATTTGGATAACCTGCTCTCGCTCGGCAGTCTTTGAGCAAGCTCAGACTGCTCTCGCTTATTCGCAGCTTTGATTACAAGGAAACAAATCAGTTCAAAGTCATCAAGCCCGGTGATGCGCTCCTCAAAGAGTTCGCCCACATAGCCATCAAGGAAGCTGTCAATGTCAGACTCTTCCTTTTTCGTTACAATTGACTCTATCGCCTTGCCCAGAAGTTCTGAGTATTTACCCATGCGCAGACCGTCGCGTGTTTCTTTGTTGAAGGCACTGCATAGTTTGACATCTGGTTTTGTCATGGGCTTGCAGAGCAGACGCATCTTGTCGAGCAAGTCTTTCGGGTGCAGATGGTCAACACTTTGTTGAAGTCCAGTTTCTCCTTCAATTTGGCTTCGCCTTCCTCCTTCGCGCCTCGGCCATTCGAGCGAGTTCGATGGCTCTCGGCTTGGCGTCGGTTGAGTGTGCTTCGGGCTTCCACGTCACCTGTTACTAAAGCCACGTTTAAGCCATACTCTTTCTTGATTGGGTCAGCCAGACAGTTATACAGATATTCGGCTGTATCAGAGAAAGCCGTAAAGACAAGCACCTTTTTGTTATTCCCGTTGATGGGATGGGCAAACTTGTCTTTCAGGTCACAGATGAGCTGTTGTAGTTTGCTGTCATGTTCTGGCGTAATGCTCTGGAGCATGAGAAGGAGCAGGCGAATGATGTCAAGGTCATCCTTAATTTCCTTCTGCCAGGATATATAGTCCATATCCTCCAAGAGGATGCGGTTTTTCTTTTTACCGATGGTGAAATCCTGTTCGTCCTCGTCACCGTCAACGCTTTCATAGTCATCTACCGACACACGTCTCTCGCCATTTTGGAAACGGGCGATGGCATCAAGCGTCTCCTGCATGTAGTCACGAATGCGAGTCAAGGTCAAG